>NZ_FNBX01000001.1:212953-282672 GCF_900102485.1 Desulfovibrio legallii
TCTTCTCAGGCAACACGCAGGGCGTACCCTGGCAATGGCCCTTGCGCAGGCCCACGCGCTGAAACTCAGGCAACACGCAGGGCGTACCCTGGGCGGGCGATTGTGTGTATGGTTGTCTGGGGCGTTCCTGGCAGTCAGCCGGGCCAGGACGTTGTGCGGGGTAAAAAAGGGAGGAGGCCCAAGCGCCATAAAAAGATGAGCCGCCATGCCCACAGGGCAAACAAGCCTGCGGTCAGGGTACGGCCCCCGCCTCTTCTTGCCCCTGGCTCTGCTGTCTGTTTCCCTGAGCCGCGGCGCGTCAGCGCCGGGCCAGCAGGGCCATGAATTCCTGATTGCCCTTGGGGCCCTTGACGGCGGCGGGCAGCACGCCCCGGCAGTCCAGGCCCAGCTGGACGTCGGCAAACGTGAGAATTTTGTCCACGGCGCGCTGCCGGGCTGCCGGGTCGCGCACCACGCCCTTGACCGTCTCGCCGGGGCCCAGCTCAAACTGCGGCTTGATGAGCACGGCGGCCAGGCCGCCGGGTTTGAGCCAGGTCAGGCAAGGGGGCAGCACCAGGGTAAGGGAAATGAAAGAGACGTCCGCCACCGCCAGGTCCACAGTTTCAGGGATAAGGGAAGGCGGCGCGTGGCGCAGATTTACGCCCTCCAGGCTGACAACGCGGGGATCGGCGCGCAGCTTCTCGTGCAGCTGGTTCTTGCCCACGTCCACGGCATAAACCCGCGCGGCCCCGTGCTGCAGCAGGCAATCCGTAAAGCCGCCCGTGGAGGCCCCGGCGTCCAGGCAAACCATGCCGGTCACGTCCAGGCGGAAATGCTCCAGGATGGTCAGAAGTTTGTAGGCCCCACGGCTCACATAGCGTTCCGGCTCCAGCAGGGCGAAGGCCGTATCCGCGGGGTAAGGATGACCGGGCTTGGGCACCAGCAGGGGCGGCGCGCCCGGAGGCCCGCCGGCCAGGGCCACGCGGCCAGCCATGATCAGGCGGCGGGCTTGCTCCCGGCTTTCGGCCAGGCCCTGTTCGTAAGCCAGTTGGTCGGCGCGTTGGCGCAAGGTCTTGGGCATGGCGGCTGTATAGCGCCTTCGGGCGCGGCTGGCAATGTGCGGCACATTCTCCTTGCCAAGCCGCGCATGAGAGGCTATATATTTTTCCCTTGTGCGAGGCATGGCCTCGCAGGGCCACAACGCGCGGGCGTCCGGCCGGACTGCGCGCCGGATTATGCCGCGTTTATAAGGAAAGAATCATGAAAGAAAACATCCATCCCAAAGTGTACAAAGCCACCATCACCTGCGCCTGCGGGCATGAGGAGCAGGTGCTTTCCACCAAGGGCGAGCAGGTGCATGTGGAAGTCTGCTCCCACTGCCACCCCTTTTTCACCGGCAAGCAGCGCTTCCTGGATACTGCCGGCCGTATTGACCGCTTCCGTAAGAAGTACGCCAAGTTTGAGCAAAAGTAAGCGCATGCGGGGGCCTGGGCCGCGCCCCAACGGCGGCGCGCGCTCCCCGGAGTGCGGCGGGCGTGACGGGCGCGGCGGGATTGACCGGCGCGCCCGATTGCTGCGTCTGGCCGCAGCGGCGCTGCAGCTGGCCGCCGGCTGCCCCGTGGTGGGCGGCCAGGCGGTCATGGAAGGCGTTATGATGCGCAATGGTGCGGTGTACGGCCTGGCCGTGCGCCGCGCCGACGGCGTTATCTGCGCCCGCCGTTACCCCTGGTTCAGCCTGACTGAGGCCACCTGGCTCCGAAAGCCCTTTGTGCGCGGGTTTCCCGTGCTGGTGGAAACCCTGGTCAATGGGGTCAAGGCCCTCAACCGTTCGGTGGAGGCGGCCGCCCAGGGCGAGGGGGAGGAGCTTTCGGGCTGGCAGCTCACGCTGACGCTTGCGGCCGCTCTGCTCATGGCTGTGGGGTTGTTTGTACTGGCCCCGCACCTGCTTTCCGTGGGCATGCTCTGGCTGGGGCTGGGCGGCGATGTGGAAGGGCTCTCCTTCCATGTCTGGGACGGCTTTTTCAAGTGTTGCATTTTTGTGGCCTATATCCGGGCCATTGCCTGCGTGCCGGACATCCGGCGGGTGTTCCAGTACCACGGGGCCGAGCACAAGACTATCCACGCCTTTGAGGCCGGAGGGGACGTGGACGCCGCCGCAGCCGCCGGCATGAGCCGCCTGCACCCGCGCTGCGGCACCACGTTTCTGCTGTTTGTGATCTGCCTTTCCATCGTGCTGCACGCGGTGCTGGTGCCCTTGCTGCTGCACGTCTACACGCCGCAGAACGAGGCGGCTAAGCACGCTGTGACCATCGCCTTCAAGCTGCTGCTTATGGCGCCCATCAGCGCCTTGGCCTACGAGCTTATCCGCTACGCGGCCCGGCTGCGCCAGGGCTTTTGGGCCACGCTGCTGCGCGCGCCCGGCCTGGCCTTGCAGCGCCTGACCACCGACGAGCCGGATGCGGGGCAGCTGGAAGTGGCCGTGGTGGCCCTGCGCGAGGCCCTGGACCCGGAGGAGGGGCTGCGCGTGCGCGCTGTGCCCTACGCCACGGAATGACTATATCGGAGTTCCCATGTTTGCCAAGCTGGAAGGTCTGGAAAAAAAATATCTGGAGTTGGAGCACAGCCTGGCTCAGCCCGAGGTGTTCAACGATCAGGCGCACTACCGCAAGCTGGCCAAGGCCCATGCGGACCTGCGGCCCGTGGTGGAGCTTTTCCGCCAGTACCGCTCCCTTTCTCAGGAGCTGGAAGAGAATAAGCAGCTGCTCCACGACGACGATGCGGACATCCACCAGTTGGCCCTGGAAGAGGTCCACCGGCTGGAAGCCGCCCTGCCGGAGATTGAGCATAAGCTCAAGGTGCAGCTGCTGCCCACCGACCCCCTGGACGAAAAGAACACCATTCTGGAAATCCGCGCCGGCACCGGCGGGGAAGAGGCCGCCCTGTTTGCGGCGGATCTCCTTCGCATGTATTCCCGCTACGCCGAGCTCAAGGGCTGGAAGGTGGAAATCATGAGCGAATCCCCTTCCGAATCGGGCGGCTATAAGGAAATTATCTGCCTTATCACCGGTAGTAAGGTGTACAGCCGGCTCAAGTTTGAGGCCGGGGCCCACCGGGTGCAGCGGGTGCCCGCCACCGAGGCCCAGGGCCGCATCCACACCTCGGCGGCCACGGTGGCCGTCATGCCCGAAGCTGAAGAGGTGGATGTGGAAATCAAACCCGACGACCTGCGCATTGATATCTACCGCGCATCGGGCGCGGGCGGCCAGCACGTCAACAAGACGGAATCGGCCGTGCGCATCACCCACATCCCCACGGGCACCGTGGTCACCTGCCAGGACGAACGCTCCCAGCACAAGAATAAGGCCCGCGCCATGAAGGTGCTGGCCTCGCGCATCCTGGCCGCGGAGCGCGCCCGCCAGAGCTCGGAGCTTTCCGCCGACCGCAAGGCGCAGGTGGGCAGCGGCGACCGCTCGGAGCGCATCCGCACCTACAATTTCCCCCAGGGCCGCTGCACGGACCACCGCATCAACCTGACCCTCTATTCCCTGGACCGGATCATGGAAGGCGAGCTGGATCCCCTGGTGGAGGCCCTGGTCACCGCCGCCCAGGCCGACGCGCTCAAGGCCCAGGCCTCGGAATAGGCTTGGGGCTGCGGCAACGTTTTGGGGGCCGCCGCGTCTTCCATTGAGGAGGGCGCGGCGGCCTTTTTTGTTGCCGGGTGCCTTGTCACGGCAGGTTTCCGCGTCGGGGCGGGCCATGCTGCGGGGCGTGTGGCCGCGGCATCTTTGGCGGCCGCTACGAAGTGTGCAAAAAATTCTGGACGCTACCGCGTGCGACGCAGGTTTGCTCCGCCTTGCCAGATGCGGCGCAGGGGCGTAGGGTAGGGCCGTTTCTCAGGGCGGGGTGCAAGTCCCCACCGGCGGTGATGCGGCGGGCCTCGGCCTGGCCGTCAGCCCGCGAGCGCCCGTGACCGGGGTCAGCAGATTCGGTGCGAATCCGAAGCCGACGGTAACAGTCCGGATGGAAGAGAACGGCCTTTCGCCGCCGCGCACGGCGTGCAGGGGATTTTCCCTCTGCGGCTTTGCGGCGGCCCCGTCCACGCCCTGATGCACCCTCTCCCGGCGGTTTGCCGGCATACGGAGAACGGTTATGCATCAGTCCCCTTTGACTCTGGATTCTTTCGGCAATGCTGAGGAGCGGCTCGCCCGCGCCCTGGCCTCCCTGCGCGCCGGCGGCGGCGTGCTGGTGGTGGATGACGCGGACCGGGAAAATGAGGGCGACCTCATTTTTTCGGCCCGGCAGATCAGCGTGCCGCAGATGGCCATGCTCATCCGCCATTGCAGCGGCATCGTCTGCCTGCCCCTCACGGCGGAGCACGCCCGGCGGCTGGATTTGCCGCTCATGACCGCCCACAACACCAACACGCAGCAGACGGCCTTCACCGTCAGCATTGAGGCGGCGCAGGGGGTGACCACGGGCGTTTCCGCTGCGGACAGGGCCGCCACCGTGCGGGCTGCGTCCGCGCCCGGGGCCCGGCCGGAAGACCTGCGGCGGCCAGGGCATGTCTTTCCCCTGCTGGCGCGCCCCGGCGGCGTGCTGGAGCGCCGCGGCCACACCGAGGCCACCGTGGACCTCATGCGCCTGGCCGGGCTGGAGCCCTGCGGCGTGCTCTGCGAGCTGACCAACGACGACGGCAGCATGGCCCGGCTGCCCCAGGTGGCGGCCTTTGCCCAGGCCCACGGCATGCCCTTGTGCAGCGTGGAGGACATCGTGGCCTGGCGTTCCGCCGGGCGCGACCATCAGGCCGTGGCCGTATAGCTTCACACCCCTGGCGGCGGCCGGAAGCGTCGTCCGGCCGCCGCCAGGGGGCCTTTGCCGTGCCGATTCCACTGCAATCCTTTCGCCTGTGCGCAGGGCGCGAGGCCTGACGCCGCCGCACGGCGCGGCTTCCGTCTCCGTGGAACGCCTTCCCCCATCCTGACGTTTTCCCCTCCTTGGGCTCGCCCCGCTGCGGCCGCCCGGCCGCGCTCTGCGGGGCACGGGCCCGCCGCATGATCCCGATTTTCGCTTTTTTATGTGGGAAGAGGATAAATACAAAAATTTGAACAATTTTATATAATATATTCACATAGATATATATTGATTTTGAAAAGTATTTTCAATTTTATTGACACGCATCCTGCCCTGTGCCAAGATGCCTTCATTCACAAACCCCAGTGGAGGCACGGTATGGAAGAGCACGGCACGCCGGATTCCCCGGTTACGCACCGCTTTAGCCACGACAATCTGCACATCAGCCTTCAGGATCCCTTTGGGCCGTCCCAGGCGGATGCCGTTATCGCCTTGCTGTACGGCAATCAGCATGCTTGCAAACGCATTTTTATTGACGTGCGCCGGGTTTCCCGGCCGCACCCTACCGCTGTGGACGCCCTGAAAAATTCGTTGCTCCTGGGCGGATTGAGTACGGAGCAGATCATCTTTAAGGGCAAGACGGGGTTTGACCTGGCCGTCAACGGCAACCGGGTGCTCATTGAGGAGAAGCGCAGCCATGTGTGCAAAGGCAATTGCGCCAACTGCAAGTGCGGCGGCCATAAGCATGCCCACGCGCAGGCCAGGGAGCATTGAGCGCGGCGCAGCGCCTTTACGTTTGGTAACAAAAAAATATAAAAGTTGTTACGCAACCCCCGCGGCTGTTGGGGCGGTTTATCCGTAGCGGCCGCGAAAACCCATACCGGAGGAGCATTCATATGCACAGGAAAGAAAGGAACGTACTGCAACGCTTTAAAAAAGCCTGCATGGTGACCATGCTGGCCGCGGGCCTGCTGGTGGGCGCGGCCGGAGGGGCCAAGGCCATCGACTTCAAGGCTCAGGGCGAATGGCTGGTGGGCTTTGGCGTCGCCAACACCAGCCTGACCAAGAATACCACGGCTTCCGGCGCCTCCAAAACCAAGAGCAACACCAACGACGATTTCGGCGCTTCGCAGCGGGTGCGCCTGCAGTTGGACGCCGTGGCCTCCGAGGCGCTCTCTGGCACGGTCTTCTTTGAAATCGGCGATCAGACCTGGGGCAAAGCCGCAGAGGGCGGCGCGCTGGGCGCGGATGGCAAGATGGTGAAGGTGAAGAACGCCTACATCGACTGGCTGATCCCCAATACCGACGCCCGGGTGCGCATGGGCCTGCAGGCCACGGCCGTGCCCAACGCCGCCGGCGGCTCGGCCATTATGGACTGCGATTCCGCCGCCCTGGTGGTCAACTACAAGTTCAACGACAACGTGGGCCTCACGGCCATGTGGTCCCGCCCGGTCAACGACAACTTCAACGGCGATTTTGTCAGGAAGGGCGAAAACAATACGGAACGGAACAATTACCTGGATAACCTTGATCTCTTCATGCTCTCCGTGCCCCTGAGCTTTGACGGCGTGGAGGTGACCCCTTGGGCCATGTACGGCATGCGCGGCAAGAACGCCCTGCGCGGCCTGGCCGCTATGGATAAAGAAGAACCCTGGGAAACCAGCGACGGCAGCCTGGGCCTGACTCTGCCCGGCCTGACCCCCGGCTTCAACTATGCTAACAGCAATCCGCTGAATTCCTCCACCACCGGCAAGCAGTACGGCTCGCTGTTCTGGGCCGGTCTGCCCGTGGCCATCACCGCCTTTGATCCGCTGAACATCGAATTTGACGTCAACTACGGCTATGCCGAAGCCATGGGCCGCTACGACGTGCTGAAGCGCGGCACGGATATTGTGCGCGGCAGCACCGAGCGTCAGGGCTGGCTGGCCAAGGCCCTGGTGGAATACAAGATGGATTGGGCCACCCCCGGCATCTTCGGCTGGTACGCCAGCGGCGACGACGGCAATGTGAAGAACGGCTCCGAGCGCATGCCTTCCATCGCGGGCGCGGGCAACTTCACCTCCTTCGTGGGCGACGGCAACCTGGCTTGGGGCGCGGGCCCCGGCAATACCTGCGACTGGAGCATGAGCTACGCTGGCACCTGGGGCATCGGCGGGCAGCTGGCCGACATGAGCTTTGTGGAAAACCTCAAGCACACCTTCCGCGTGGCCTACTGGGGCGGCACCAACGCCCCCTCCATGGTCAAATATATGGAAAGCGCCTACGCCTGGCAGGAAGGTTTCGGCGGCGACGGCCCCTACCTGACCACCAACGACGGTCTGCTGGAATTCAACCTGGTCAACCAGTGGCAGATCTACGAAAACCTGGAAGCCAACCTGGAACTGGGGTATGTGGTCAACATGATCGACAGGGACACCTGGAAAAAGGACGGCTACAACGGCGGCCAGGGCAACGGCTCCTTCTCTAAGGAAGACGCCTGGAAGGCCCAGTTGGTCTTTGCCTACACCTTCTGATCCCGCATAAAGCCCACACCGCGCGCGTTCCCTTCCCGCGCGCTTACAACCGCCGCTTCTTCGGAAGCGGCGGTTTTTTGCACCACCCTGCCAGGGCATGTGGAAGAGGTCACCCACCTCTGCGCCAGCACCTCCACCAACTTGGAGGAATCGGTCCGGGCCGTGCAGCAGCTGGCGGAAATGGCCGGCAACCTCCACAATATCGTGCAGCAGCTCAAGCCGTAGCCCGTCTCCGGCGGAGCACAAAAAAGGGGGCCTTTCGGCCCCCTTTGTCATGCCGCGCGGGCCCCTCAGGCCAGGGGGCGCAGCGAAGTGGCGTAGATGCGGGCCACGCGCTCTCTGGAGGCCTTGACGGGCGCTACGGAAAGCAGCAGCCCCAGCGAGGGGGTTTGTTCCACCAGATCGCAGAAGCGGGGCACGTCCGCTTCCTGCACGCCTATGTCCTCCAGCTTCTGGGGCACGCCCACTTCGGCGAGCCAAGCTTCCACCGCGCGGGCGGCCTCGCGGGCCTCGGCGGGCACGCCTTTGAGGTTGGGGGCCAGCGGCTGCAGAATGTGGGCCAGCAGGCCGGGCCGGGCCGGATAGCACTCCTGGATTACGGCGGGCAGCAGCACGGCCAGGCCCAGGCCGTGGGCCAGCTGCGGGCAGACGGCGCTCAGCGGGTGTTCCAGCGCGTGGGTGAAGTGCAGAAGCCCGTTGTCAAAGGCCACGCCCGCCTGCAGGGCGGCAAAGCACAGCTCATAGCGCGCCCTGAGGTTGGCCGGATCTGCCAGGGCCTTGGGCAGCCAGGCATGGACCAGGCGGATGGTTTCCCGCGCCAGAAGGACGGCCAGGGGGTTTGAAACCGTGCTGGTGGCCGCCTCTATCACATGGTTGACGGCGTCGATGGAGACATAGCGGGTCTGGTCCGGGGCCAGGGCCGCCATGAGGGCCGGATCGTCAATGGCGTAGCGCGGATAGATGCAGTCATAGGCAATGGCGGGCTTATAGTTGAGCTTGGTTACCGTGGCCACGGCAAAGCGGTTGACCTCACTGCCCGTGCCGTGGGTCAGGTTAACGGCGACAATGGGCAGGGCCTTTTCAGGCGTAAAGCGGAAACAGTAAAGCTCCTCGGCGGTTTTATCCGGATAGGCCAGCATGATGGCGGCGCTCTTGGCGCAGTCTATGGGGCTGCCGCCGCCGATGGCCAGCACGGCCCCCACGCCCCGGGCGCGGCCCAGGGCCGCGGCCTCGTCCACGCTGTCGGTCGTGGGGTTGGGCGTCACCTTGTTGTACAGGGCCAGCGTCATGCCTTGGCGGGCGGCGGCCGCCTCCAGCTTGTCCCAGGCCCCCGTGGCCTTATAGGCGTGCCCGCCCGTGACGCAGAGCAACGCGCTGACGCCCTCCCGGCGGAGTTGAGCCAGGATGTCGTCCAGCTTGTCAATGGCCCCCACGCCCAGATATGCCGTCGTCTTGACGCGCAGCTCCCGTACCGCATTATAGTCGCAGGCTTCGTCCCACATGGTTGCCTCCTTTCGGGCATTGGCGCACCGGATGTGCCGCACCGCGCGGCTTGAGTATCCGATGAATTGATATTTTTTTCACAAGTAAAAAATACGCCTGCCGTAAAGGAGAGTAAAGGGGCGCGGTGGCGGCAAATGCGGCCGGAAGGGATGCTTTTTCTAAAAAATAAATTAAATTCAATAGATTGCTGTATAAATCAATTTGTTAAAAAAATTACAAGCCGACGCAGTGCAGAACTGCGCCGGGCGGCCTGGCGGCATTGCAGGCTTGTGCCCTGCCTTGAGCGCCGCGCGAGCAAGCGCCGTACGGCTTGCAGGCAAGGCCACAGTGCGCGGTTCTGCACTGCGCCTTTGAGGATGGGACTTCCCAAGGCTGCGGGCACTGGAAGTGGGCGGCAGGCCGTAAGGCCCGATATGCAGCGGACAGCAGGGGCGCAGGGCGCGCCGCTCAGCGGCGGGAGCCCAGAATGCCGCCCATGAGGCCGCGCAGGATTTTTCTGCCGATTTCCCGCCCGATGGTGGTGGAGATGGTGCGGGCCATGCGCAGGGAAAGATCGCTCACCACGTCGCCCAGGTCGGGGTTTTCTTTGGCCTCGCGCCGGGCCCGGCGTTCCGCTTCGCGCTGTTGTTTTTCGTCTTCCCTGGCCTGGCGGGCCGTTTCCTTGGCTTCCTGCGCCTGCTTTGCGGTTGCGTCCCGCTGCCGGAAGTGGGCTTCCAGCCGTTCGTAGGCCGATTCCCGATCCAGGGGGGCGTCGTAGCGCCCGGCCAGGCGCGAAGCCCGCAGCACGGCTTCCCGTTCCGCATCCGTAACAGGGCCAACCCGGCTTTCCGGCGGCAGGATGAGGGCTCGTTCCGTCACGCCGGGTTTGCCCTTGGCGTCCAGAAACGAGACCAGGGCTTCGCCCGTGCCCAGCTGGGGGATGACCGTTTCGGGGTCCAGGGCCGGGTTTTCCCGGAAGCTCCGGGCCGCGGCGCGCAAGACCTTCTGTTCCTGCGGGGTATAGGCGCGCAGGGCGTGCTGCACCCGGTTGCCCAGCTGGGCCAGCACTTCGCCCGGCACGTCCAGGGGGTTCTGGGTGCTGCAGTATACGCCCACGCCTTTGGAGCGGATGAGCCGCACCACCTGCGCCATCTTGTCCAGCAGCGCCTGGGGGGCGTCGTCAAACAGCAGGTGGGCTTCGTCAAACAGCAGAACCAGGCGCGGCCGTTCCGTATCGCCCACTTCGGGCAGTTGCTCAAAGAGCTCCGAAAGCAGCCAGAGCAGCACGGCGGCGTAGAGGCGCGGCCGCTGCATGAGTTCCCGCGCGTCCAGAATGTGGATTGTGCCGCGCCCCTGCAGATCCTGGAGCAGCAAATCTTCCAGGCGCAGGGAGGGCTCGCCGAAGAATTTGTCCCCGCCTTCCTCTTCCAGACGCAGCAGGCCGCGCTGGATGGCCCCGATGCTGGCCGCGCTCACGTTGCCGTAAACGTTGCGGAAGGAGGCGGCGTTTTCGCCCGCGTAGGCCACCATGCTGCGGAGGTCTTTGAAGTCCAGGAGCAGCAGGCCCTGGTCGTCGGCCATGCGGAAGATCAGGTGCAGGATGTCGGTCTGCACGGCGTTGCAGTCCAGCAGGCGGCTCAGCAACAGGGGGCCCATGGCGCTCACCGTGGCGCGCAGGGGGTGGCCGCGCTGCCCGGTCACATCCCAGAAGCAGACGGGGTAGGCCTGGTTGACGTAGCCTTTGTCCCGCAGGTGCAGATCCGCCACGCGCGCGGCAATGCCGCCCTTGGGCTGCCCGGCCTGGCTCAGGCCGCCCAGGTCGCCCTTGACGTCGGTCATGAACACGGGCGTGCCCAGAAGGCTGAAATTTTCGGCCAGGGTCTGGAGAGTGACGGTTTTGCCCGTGCCCGTGGCCCCGGTCACCAGGCCATGGCGGTTGCCCATGGCCGGCGTAAGGCAGATTTCCCGCCCCGCAGCCAGGGCCAGACACATTTTTTTGTCGCTGGTCAGCATGCCGTCCTCCCGTCAAGGCATAGGGTTGACGCCTTGTTGTAGCGGGAAAACGGCGCAAAGACAAAGGGGGCTTTGCGCCTGCGGCGTTGGGCTGGCCAGCCCGCTTACTGGGTTGCCCTGCAGATGGGCGGCTTATTTTTTATTTCGCCTGGGCCGTCTTCCAGCGTGGCGCTGCGCGGCCGCATCCCCTTATGCCGCGCGCACTTGCGGGGAAAGACAGACCCGAAGGGAGCTGCAGCATAACCTCGTTGCCTGCACCATATCCTCCATAGGGGAAAGACGCGCCCGAACGGCAGCGCATGCCAAGTATACGCAGGCATTGTCCGGGGTACGCCCGGCGCGTTTCCTGAGAGGCGAAAAGTTTTTCCGCTATTCCTCAGGCCGCATGACAACCTTGATGTCTGCGGGGCGGCCGAAGTAGGGCCAGGTGGTGACCAGCACGTCTACGCCCGTGGCGGCGCAGGCCGCGGCGTTTTCGCCGTTAATGCCGCCGGCGGCCAGGATGGTCGCGGCCGGGGCGGCGGCCCGCAGGGCGCGCACGGTTTCTTCCAGCGCGGGCAGCGGGAATTTTTCGCACTGGATCACGTCCGCGCCCGCCTGGGCCAGGAGCAGGGCTTCTGCGGGGCTGTCCACCTCCACGGCGATTTTGCGTTCCGGCGCTTGCCTGCGCAGTTCCTCCCAGCTGGCGGCCAGAGCCGCAATGCTGTTGTCCGCCAGAAAAGCCCGGTGCTGGGCAAAGATGAGGATGGAATCGGAGAGCCCCTGGCGGTGCACCGTGGCCCCGCCGCAGCAGGCGGCCTCCAGGCTGATGCGCTTGGCGCCGGGGAAATTTTTGCGGGTCACAGCCACCTGCACGCGCGGGTTGGCGGTTCGGGCGCGTTCCACCATCAGGGCAGTGCGCCCGGCAATGCCGCTCATATATTCCATCAGGGTCTGGCAGACCTTCCAGCAGCGGTGCAGGTCCGCTGCGGGGCCCCGGGCCGTGAGCACCACGTCCCCGCCGTGCGGGCGAGCGCCGTTGGCGGCTGCAGCCGTCACCGCAAGGCCCTGGTCCCGGAGCAGCCAGGCCGCTTCGTCCGCGCCGCTGAGCACGCAGTCTTCCTTGGGGGCAAAGGTCATGACCCCGCGCTGTGCGCCCAGGCCCAGCAGGTCTACGGTCAGGTCCAGACCGGGGCAGTCGTCGTTGAGCAGGGCGCGCAGCCAATAGGGATCGGGAGGCAGATACATGAGCAACTCCTTTGCAGCATAGGTGTGGCGTAAGAGCGGAAACAGCCTCCTGAGCCTGCCGCGGCGCAACCGCGATGACCCCGCGCCTTCACGGAGCAGTGCGCCCCCGCCCTGCTCCAAGCCCGATGTTTCCACCCTGCGGCGCACGTCGCCTGATCTTGGCGGCTGCCTTCGGGCAGCGCCGTCTGTTGGCCGTGGAGCGTGACGTCCGCATGTTCTTTTCCGTCAGCCTGCGCCTCTGGCGGGGGGGAGTCAAGCGCAGGGCCGGCCTGCGCGGCGGCTGCGCGGGGGCCGGTAACGCGGCGCGGTTCAGAACGCCCGGCGCTGGCACCAGTCCATGCCCAGGTAGAGCAGCAGGCTCATGGCGGCCAGCAAGGCGCAGAGCAGACCGGCGCGCTCAAATTCGCCGCTGGAGACGGCGTTGAACACTTCCAGGGACAAGGTATTGGTGCGGCCCGCAATGTTGCCGCCCAGCATGAGGCTCATGCCCACTTCGCCCAGAGCGCGGGTCAGGCCCAGCAGCAGGCCCGCGCCCAGCCCGTGCCGGATAAGGGGCACGGTGACGCGAAAAAAACAGGAAACCGGCCCGGCCCCGCAGACCCGGGCCGCCTGGCGCAGGCGGATAAGCTCCGGGTGGGCCAGGGCCGTCTGCACAGGCTTGACTGCCAGGGGCAGGCCCGCCAGCCAGGAGGCCAGAATGATGCCCCCTTCAGAGAACACCAAGCTCACGCCCAGGGCCTTCCACAGCAGCAGGCCCCCCCACCCGTTGCGGCCCAGAAACATGAGCAGCAGAAAGCCCATGGCCATGGGGGGAAAGACCAGGGGCAGGGTCACCAGAAAATTGACTGCCCGGCGCAGCACGGGCCTGCGGCTCTGCGCCAGGCTGGCCAGGGGGATGGCCGTAAGGCCGTGCAGCAGCAGGCAGGCCGTGCAGACGCGCAGCGTCAGGCACAGGGAAAAGCGGAGATCGGGCGCGCCGAGCAGCCGCCAGGCCTCGTTCACGGGCGCGCTTCAGGCCGCAGGCCGTGCTTGCGGCAGACGGCCAGGGCTTCCGGCGTGGCCAGAAAATCCATAAAGGCGCGCACGCCGGGGGCGTCTTCCTGGCCTTGCACTACGCCGGCCACCAGCAGAAGCGGCTCGTAATCCTTGCGGATCTCCATCCAGCCGCCGATCTTTTTGCCCTGCTTGCGCACAATGGCCTCATTGACGAAACCGGCATCCAGGTCGCCCGAAACCAGGTACGAAAAAACCTGCGGCACCGTGGAGAACATGGCAACCTTATCCTTAACCGCGGGCATGAGCCCGCTGCCCTTGAGGTAAGCCACGGCGGCCCGGCCATAGATGGCGGCCTTGGCGTCCGGGTGGCCGATTTTGGCAACTTGGGCCCCGCGCAGGTCCTGCGGGCTTTGCAGGGTTATGCCTTTGCGCCAGGCCAGCACCAGCACAGCTTCCCCCAGAGGCTGGAAGCGCGCGAAGCGCACGTCTGAAGCCTTCAGGCTGAGCTTATCTGAAATGACCACCGTGGCCCCACTGCCGGCTTTGACCTGCTCCAGCATCTGGCCGATGTTGCCGCTGTACATCTCCGTGGCTTTCTGGCCGGTTTTCTGGGCGTAGAGGGCGCAGAGCTCCTGCACCATGGTCTTGTAGCCCAGTCCCGTGGTTACGGAGGGGCCGGCCACGGCGGCCAGGGGCAGGGCCAGAATCAGCGTCAGCGTCAGGGCCGCCAGCAGACGGCCGTTAAGCCACGTGCGAGGTTGCATTGTTCTCTTCTCCTGTCAGGTAAAGGGTTTCCGTGGGCAGAAGGCCCAGCTGCCGCGCTTCGGCCAGGGTGGGGGCCACCGGGCCCTGCGCCGCCAGCCGGCCCGCCCGCAACAGCAGCATGGCGGAGCCCAGCGCCAGAGCTTCCCCCGGCGCGTGGGTAACATAGAGCACGGGCAGATCCCAGTGCTCCGGAATCCGCGCCAGATAGGCGAGCAGATCTCGCTTCAGGGCCATGTCCAGCGCGGCCAGGGGTTCGTCCATAAGCAGCAGACGCGGTCGGCAGAGCAAAGCCCGGCCCACGGCCACACGCTGGCGCTCCCCGCCCGAAAGCGTGCCAGGGGCGCGGTCCAGCAGCGGGCAGATGTCCAGCAGGCGCGCCACGCTCCCCAGATCCGGCGCGCTACGCGCGTGCGCCGCGTCCGGACGTCGGTAGCGCAGGCCGAAACAGAGGTTTTCCCGCACGCTCAAATGGGGGAAAAGACGGGCATCCTGAAAAACATAGCCCAGCCCGCGGGCCTCAGGCGGCAGATTGACCCTGGCCGCCGCGTCGAAAAACACCTTGCCGTCGCAGACGATGCGCCCGGCGTCCGGCGTCTCCAGCCCGGCGATGCAGTTGATAAGGGTGCTCTTGCCCGACCCCGAAGGTCCGAACACCACACAGACTCCACCGCGCGGCACACTGAAGCGCAGGCGCAGGACAAAATTTTCGCGCGCTTTGGCGATGTCCACTTCCAGCATGTCCGGCCCCCCGTGTGCGGCGCAAAAAGTACGTTCTTGGTAAAAGTACCCAGCGTGCCGGAGGGCTACAAGGCTTACCCGATTTTTATGTAAAGCGTGCTGAAAAAGGGAGGGGAAAAGGCGATTTGTTGGGGGGGATTTGCTGGGGGAAGGAAATTTTTGAGCGCTGCTGTCTTCGTCCGTAACTAGAGCATTTCAACTTTGAGATGCCCTAATGCACGGCAGGCAGGCCGGCGTTGCGTTCAATAAGCTGCACGGTGCGGGCCATCTGGCGGCCCAGGCCGCTTTCCTTGGAGAGCTCGCGTTCCACAGCGGTAATGCCCTTGATGACTGTGGAGTGGCGGCGGTTGAACCTTTCGCCGATCTGCTCCAGGGTCAGGGTGGTGTGCTTGCGGGCCAGGTAATAGATCAGGTTGCGGCCCTGCACGCATTCCTTGCGGCGAGAGCGGGAGGCCAGCTGGTGCTCATTGAGGCCGAAACTCTGGCAGACCAGGCGGAGAATGGTGGGGAAGTCCGGCTCGGCGCTTACGCTGGCGTACTGGCTGAGCACCTCCATGGCCAGGTCCACATTGAGCCCGCAGTTGAGCAGGCGCGCTTTGAAGATCAGGCTGTTGAGGCAGGATTCCAGCTGACGCACGTCGCCGCTGAGGCGGCTGGCCAGGAGCTGGCAAACGGGGTCGGGCAGCAGCACCTGAAAGCTGCGGGCCTTGCGTTCCAGAATGTGGCGACGCATTTCCTCTGTGGGGCGGCCCATATCGGTGAGGATGCCGGAACAGAAGTGGGACACCAGCTGGCTGTCCACATGCTGGAGCTCGCGCGGGGAAAAGGACGAGGTAAAAATGACGCGGCCGCCGCGGGCCTGCAGGTTCTTGACCACGGCCAGGGCCATGTCCTGCATCTTTTCTTTGCCCTGAAAAAAGTGCACGTCTTCCATCAGGAGCACGTCCAGATCGCGAAACCGGGACTTGAAGCCCTCCACGTCGTGGGATTTGAGGGAGCAGACAAAGCGGGTGGCAAATTCCTCGGCGGTGAGGTACCCCACGCGGGCTACGTCGCCCTGGTCTGCAATGGCCCGGCCCACGGCCTGGGCCAGGTGGGTTTTGCCCAGGCCGGAAGCGGAGCTGACAAAAAGGGTCTGCACGCAGCCGCCGCGCTGGCTCATATCCTGGGCGGCGGCCACGGCCATATGGTTGGGCGGGCCCACCACAAAATCCGCAAAGGAATAGCGCCACAAAAGGGGCGCGGGCCCGGCAACGTGCAGGGGCAAGGGCAGGGGGGCCTGCTCCGCCCGGCGCAACGGCCGCGCCGCGGCCGCGCCCGCAGCCGCCGCAACGGGAGCCGCGGCGCCCTGAACAGCCTCGGAGCGGGGCTTGCCCGCGCGGGGCCGTTCTGCCGCCGTCTGCACGCGCACCTTGACGGCGGCAGGGTTCAGCCCCAGCACAGGGGCCGCGGCCTGCTGCAGGGTGGGGAGCATCTTGTGCTCCAGCCAGTGGGCCACAAAGGCGCTGGGCGCAGTAAGCTGCAGGCAGTCCCCTGCCACAACGGCCCGGAGCGGGGCAATCCAGACTTTGAAAACGCCGGAATCCAGCATTTTCTTGAGATTTTCAGAAATTTCTGCCCAATGTTCTCGCATGCCGCCTTGTAGCCCAAAGAACAGGGCGGGGGCAAAGGGGGATTAGCTGGGGTTTACGGCAGTGAGGGGTTAGGCTTTCCCCAAAGGCCAATTTACATAACATTAAAATAATACTTACTATTTTTTGTTTAGCGAGCTTGCGGGCAGGGCCCGAAAAGCCTTAAGGGGCAAGGCTTTTGCCCGTTCCTGTCGTTCTGTGCACAGATAAGCGCCAAAGATATGCACAAGAACAAATCGTTTTTTTACAAAAATACTCATGAAAACGCCATTTTTTGTCTTGCAGCCGCCAAGGCGGCAGGCCGTAAGCCTCCACGGATGTCAAGGGGAGAAAACATTTTTGCGCGAGGTTTTTTGCAGCAAACAAGTGGAAAAAACTCTTTTTTTCAGGAACGTGGCTGCGGCGGAAGCCCTGTGGCGCGCCTCGCGGGGGGGCGAAAAAGGCCTGAGGATCTTCTCCCGCAGCCGAACCCTGACCGCAGGGTCCCGCAGCGCGCCCTGCCGGCGGCGCCAGCCGTACGCCGGAATAGGGTTTTTGAAGGGTGAGGGGGACTTTTGTTCACAACAGTCCCCCTCACTCCACAAGACCGCCCCTCCCCAACGCCAAAAACGCGCGCGGTCCGGGGTCTGGCCCCGAACCGCGCGCGTTGTGATCAAGCTGGTTATGCTTTTGCCTACCCGGGGGCTAGTCGTTGTGCAAGTCCACCAGGATGGGGTTTTCTTCCAGTTCTTCCAGGAACTTGTCCGGCCGTTCCTTTTGGTCGGGCACCACAATGTCGCCGTTGACGTACTGGCGGTAGCCGGTGCCGGCCGGGATAAGGCGGCCCACGATGACGTTTTCCTTCAGGCCGCGCAAATGGTCTTCCTTGCCGCGCAGGGCGGCCTCGGTGAGCACCTTGGTGGTCTCCTGGAAGGAGGCCGCCGAGATGAAGGAGGAGGTGGTCAGCGAGGCCTGGGTGATGCCCAGCACCAGGGGCTCGGCCATGGCCGGGGTGCGGCCTTCGGCCAGGGTACGCTGGTTTTCCTGCCTGAATTCGGCCTTGTCCACCTGCTCGCCCACCAGGAAGCTGGTGCCGCCGGAATCCAGGATGGTGACCTTTTTGAGCATCTGGCGCACGATGACTTCAATGTGTTTATCGTCGATGCCCACGCCCTGGAAGCGGTAGACTTCCTGGATTTCGTCCACCAGGTAGCGGGCCAGGTATTTTTCGCCGCGGGTGCGCAGGATGTCGTGCAGCTCGGGGTAGCCCTCGGTGAGGGGGTCGCCGGCTTCTACAAAGTCGCCGTCGGCGGCGGTGATGTGCTTGCCCTTGGGCACCAGGTATTCCTTGGCCTCGCCGATTTCCGGCGTGACCAGGAGTTTGCGTTTGCCCTTGGATTCGCCCTCGTAGGTGACGGTGCCGGAGATTTCCGAAACCACGGCCATGTCCTTGGGCTTGCGCACTTCAAAGAGCTCGGCCACGCGGGGCAGGCCGCCCACGATGTCTTTGGTCTTGGAGGTTTCGCGGGGTTTGCGGGCAATGATGTCGCCGGCCTGGATGGCCTCGCCGTCCTTGACCATGATGATGGAGCCCACGGGCAGGCTGTAGACCGCGGCGGCCGCGCCGTGGCTGCGTTTTTTGACGTTGCCGTTCTCATCGCAGACGGAGATGGAGGGGCGGAAGTTGGTGGTGCGGTATTCCATGATGGTCAGGCTGGCCTGACGGGTAATGTCGTCCACCTTTTCCTGCACGGTTTTGCCGTCCACAATGTCCGTAAAGCGGATGACGCCTTCTTCTTCGCACACAAAGGGTTCGTTGAAGGGGTCCCACTCGGCCAGGGTTGTGCCCTTGGTCACTTCCTGCCCGTCGTGCACCAGCAGGCGCGCGCCATTGGGCAGGATATACTTTTCGCGTTCGCGGCCCTGGGCGTCCACGATGGTCAGCTGGCCGCTCTTGCCCAGCACCAGGTCCACGCCGTCGCGGTTGGTGACGGCGCGCACGCGGCTGAGGATGACGCGGCCGGGGTTGAGGGCCTCAAACTTGTTTTTCTCAATGGTGCTTGAGGCCGTGCCGCCGATGTGGAAGGTGCGCATGGTGAGCTGAGTGCCAGGCTCGCCGATGGACTGGGCCGCGATGATGCCCACGGTTTCGCCCGTGTTGACCAGGTGGCCGCGGGCCAGGTCGCGCCCGTAGCACAGGGCGCAGATGCCGCGCTCGGCCTGGCAGGTGAGGGGCGAGCGCACGGTGATGGAGGCGATGCCCCTGGCCTTGAGGATGTCCGCTTCTTTTTCGTTGATCAGGGTGTTTTCGGGCAGCAGGATGACGTCCGGCTGTTCGGGATCGTACACGGGGTAGAGCAGCACGCGGCCCACGGCGCGCTCCCAGACCGGGGTCTTGATGTCGCCGCCGTCCTTGAGGTGGGTGAGCTCGATGCCGTCCACCGTGCCGCAGTCGTGTTCAGAGACGATGACGTCCTGCACCACGTCCACCAGGCGGCGGGTAAGGTAGCCGGAGTTGGCCGTTTTGAGGGCCGTATCCGCCAGGCCTTTGCGCGCGCCGTGGGTGGAGGTGAAGTACTGCAGCACCGAGAGCCCCTCGCGGAAGGAGGAGGTGATGGGCGTTTCAATGATTTCGCCCGAAGGTTTGGCCATAAGGCCGCGCATGCCGGCGAGCTGGCGCATCTGGTCCTGGTTGCCGCGCGCGCCGGAGTTGGACATCATGAAGATGGGGTTGAAGCTGGAGTTTTTCTCCTGCTTGCCGGTCTTGGGGTCCGTGAGGGTATCGTAGGAGATCTCCCTGATCATCTCGGTGGAGACGTCCTGGGTGGCCTTGGTCCACACGTCCACCACCTTGTTGTACTTTTCGGTACGGGTGATGATGCCGTCGCGGTACTGGTGCTCGATATCGTCCACTTCGGCCTGGGAGGCGGCGAGAATGTCCTTTTTCTTGACCGGGATGGTCAAGTCCTTGACGCCGATGGTGACGCCCGCGCGGGTGGCGAATTCGTAGCCCAGGTCTTTGATCCTGTCGCAAAGGATGACCGTGGCCTTGATGCCGCACTGGCGGTAGGCCTCGCCCACCAGGCGGGCGATGCTCTTCTTGGTGAGCACGCAGTTGACCAGGCTGAAGGAGAGGCCGGGGGAGAGGATGTCGCTCACCAGCACGCGGCCGGGGGTGGTGTCGTAGATCTTGCCGTCGGGCATGCGCACATGGATGCGGGCGTGCAGGGAAACCTGGCCCGCGTCGTAGGCGGATTCCACTTCCCACGGGGCGCAGAAGGTCATGCCTTCGCCTTTTTCAAAGCTGCGTTCCACGGTCATATAGTAGAGGCCCAGGACAATATCCTGCGAGGGCACGATAACCGGGCCGCCGTTGGCGGGCGAGAGGATGTTGTTGGTGCTCATCATAAGCACGCGGCATTCGATCTGCGCTTCCACCGAGAGGGGGATGTGCACGGCCATCTGGTCGCCGTCAAAGTCCGCATTGTAGGCGGAGCAGACCAGGGGGTGCAGGCGGATGGCCTTGCCTTCCACCAGCAGGGGCTCAAAGGCCTGGATGCCCAGACGGTGCAGGGTAGGCGCGCGGTTGAGCAGGATGGGGTATTCCCGCACCACTTCGGAGAGGATGTCCCAGACCACCAGCTCTTCGCGCTCCACCATCTTTTTGGCGCTTTTGATGGTGGAGGCGTGGCCGCGTTTTTCCAGCTCGGAATAAATGAAGGGCTTGAACAGCTCCAGGGCCATCTTTTTGGGCAGGCCGCACTGGTGCAGCTTGAGGTAGGGGCCCACGGTGATGACCGAACGGCCGGAATAGTCCACGCGCTTGCCCAGCAGGTTCTGGCGGAAGCGGCCTTGCTTGCCCTTGATCATGTCCGAGAGGGACTTGAGGGGCCGGCCGTTGGTGCCGGCGATGGCGCGGCCGCGGCGGCCGTTGTCGAACAAGGCGTCCACGGCCTCCTGGAGCATGCGCTTTTCGTTGCGGATGATGATTTCCGGCGCGCCCAGCTCCATGAGCCGCTTCAGGCGGTTATTGCGGTTGATGACCCGGCGGTAGAGATCGTTGAGGTCGGAGGTGGCGAAGCGGCCGCCGTCCAGCGGCACCAAGGGGCGCAGCTCCGGCGGGATCACGGGGATGACCTCCATGATCATCCACTCAGGCTTATTGCCCGATTCCAGGAAGGCCTCCACGATCTTGAGGCGCTTGATGATTTTTTTCTTCTTGGTCTGGCTCTTGGTGCCTTCGCCTTCCTCGCGCAGCTCCTGGCGCAGTTTTTCCAGGTCCAGCTCTTCCAGCAGGGAGCGCACGGCCTCGGCGCCCATGCCCACGGTCATGACTTCGTCGCTGCCGTAGTGGTCGATGATCTGGAGGTACTGGTCTTCGGAGATGACCTGGCGCTTCTGCAAATTGGTCTGGCCAGGGTCCAGCACGATGTAGGAATCGAAGTAGAGCACCTTTTCCAGGTCGGCCATGGTCATGTCCAGCAGGGTGCCGATCTTGGAAGGCAGGGTCTTGAGGAACCAGATGTGGGCCACGGGCGCGGCCAGCTCAATATGGCCCATGCGCTCGCGCCGCACCTTGGAGGCGATGACCTCCACGCCGCACTTTTCGCAGACAATGCCGCGGTGCTTCATGCGCTTGTATTTGCCGCAGTTGCACTCATAGTCCTTCACGGGGCCGAAGATTTTGGCGCAGAAAAGACCGTCGCGCTCCGGCTTGAAGGTGCGGTAGTTGATGGTTTCCGGTTTTTTCACTTCGCCGTAGGACCATTCGCGGATGGCCTCGGGCGAGGCAATGGAAATCTGGATGGCTTTCAGGTTGCGGATGTTGGTCACGCTGCTTGACGTGCCGCGGGCGGTGAAAAGATCGTCCAGGCTCATTCTATGTACCTTGCTTTGGTAAAAGCTCGTTGGAATCGTTGACGCTTTGCCGGGCCGGGCCTGCACCGGGGGCCGCCGCAGGGCGGCCCCCGGCAAATGCCTTAGCCCTCGGTTTCACGCTCCTGGAAAAACTCCTGGCGTCGGGGCTTTTTTTTGCCTTCTTCCTGGTGCAGGGTCACGTTAAGGCCAAGGCTCATCAGCTCTTTGACCAGCACGTTGAAGGATTCGGGCAGGCCGGCCTCCAGGAAGTTGTCGCCCTTGACGATCTTTTCGTACATCTTCACGCGGCCGGTCACGTCGTCGGACTTGACGGTGAGGAACTCCTGCAGGAGGTACGCCGCGCCGTAGGCTTCCAGGGCCCAGACTTCCATTTCGCCCAACCGCTGGCCGCCGAACTGCGCCTTGCCGCCCAGGGGCTGCTGGGTGACCAGGGAGTAGGGGCCCGTGGAGCGGGCGTGGATTTTTTCGTCCACCAGGTGGTGCAGTTTGAGCATGTACATGACGCCCGTGGTCACCCGGTTTTTAAAGGGCACGCCCGTGCGGCCGTCGTACAGGGTGGTCTTGCCGTCGTTGGCCATGCCCGCCTTGTCCATCCAGCCCCAGATTTCCTCTTCGGTGGCGCCGTCGAAGACCGGGGTTTTGGTGACAATGCCGTTGCGCAGTTTGCGCACCGAGGCGGTAAATTCCTCGTCGTCCATGCTGTCCACCAGGGCGTTGATCTCTTCAGAGGCGAAGACGTCTTTCACCTCGTTGCGCGCCACTTGCATGGCCGCGCCGGAATCCACCAGCTCGGCCAGCTGACGGCCCAGCTCCTTGGCGCCCCAGCCCAGGTGGGTTTCCATAATCTGCCCGATGTTCATACGGGAGGGCACGCCCAGGGGGTTGAGCACAATATCCACGGGGCGGCCGTCCGCAAAGAAGGGCATGTCCTCTTCCGGCAGGATGCAGGAAACCACGCCCTTGTTGCCGTGGCGGCCGGCCATCTTGTCGCCCACGGAGAGCTTGCGCTTGATGGCGATGTGGACCTTGACCATCTTGATGACGCCGGGGGGCAGGTCGTCGCCTTCGGTGACCTTTTCGCGCTTGGAATCGTAAACGGCCTTGAGGTATTCCACCTGCTGGTCGTAGGCTTTGAGCTGCTCGGCCACCTGGTCGTTCACTTCCTTGCTCTTGAAGAGACCGGCCAGCTTTTTGACCGGAATCTGGGCCAGGGCATCCTCGGTGAGGGCCGCGCCCGCCTCCAGCAGCACTTCGCCCTTCTTTTTGCCGGGCAGGGAGGCGGCGATCTGCTTGCCCAGCACATGCGGGGTCAGCAGGGCGCGGGTGCGCTCGCCAAGGGCGCGCATGTGGTCGGCTTCCTTCTGGTCCAGCACGCCCGTGTCGTGGGTCTCAATGGCCAGGGTGCGCTCGTCCTTTTCGCCCGAGCGGCGGTTGAAGACCTTGACGTCAATGATGGTGCCTTCCACCCCCGGAGGAACCTTGAGGGAGGTGTTTTTCACGTCCCTGGCCTTTTCGCCGAAGATGGCCCGCAGGAGTTTTTCTTCCGGCGTGAGCTGGGTTTCGCCCTTGGGGGTGATTTTGCCCACCAGGATATCGTCGGGCTTGACGGCCGCGCCGATGCGGATGATGCCGCTTTCGTCCAGGTTGCGCAGCATGTCTTCGCTGACGTTGGGAATATCGCGGGTGATTTCTTCCGGCCCCAGCTTGGTGTCGCGGGCCACCACCTCAAATTCCTCAATATGGATGGAGGTGAAGACGTCCTCCTTCACCGTGCGCTCGGAAATGAGGATGGAGTCTTCATAGTTGTAGCCGCACCAGGGCATGAAGGCCACCACCAGGTTTTTGCCCAGGGCCAGCTGGCCTTCGTCGATGCCGGGGCCGTCCGCCAGGATCTGCCCCTTTCTGACCTTCTGGCCGGGGTGGCAGGTGGGCTTCTGACCGAAGCAGGAGTTCTGGTTGGACTTGTGGAACTTGAGCAGATCATAGGCGCGCACGCCGCCCTGCTTGGGGTAGAGGGCACCCTCGTAGGCCACCACAATGCGGTCGGCGTCCGCGTACTGCACCACGCCGTCGGCCGGGGCCACTACGCAGGCGCCGGAGTCTCGGGCCACGTCCACTTCCATGCCCGTGCCCACCAGGGGCTTTTCCGAGCGCAGCAGGGGCACGGCCTGGCGCTGCATGTTGGAGCCCATGAGCGCGCGGTTGGCGTCGTCGTGCTCCAGGAAGGGGATGAGCGCTGCAGAGATGGAGACCATCTGGCTGGGCGAAATGTCCATGAGGGTCACTTCTTCGCGCGGGCGCATTTCCACCTCGCCCTTGACGCGCACGGTGACAAATTCGTCCAGCAGGTTCCCCTGGGCGTCCAGCCGGGCGTTGGCCTGGGCTACTACCTGGTCGCCTTCGCGGCTGGCGTCCAGGTGCACCACCTCGTCGGTGACGCGGCTTTCGCGCACCACCCGGTAAGGGGTCTCAATGAAGCCGAAGTCGTTCACCTTGGCAAAGGTGGTCAGGGAAACAATCAGGCCGATGTTGGGGCCTTCAGGCGTTTCAATGGGGCAGATGCGGCCGTAGTGGGAGGTGTGCACGTCCCGCACTTCAAAGCCCGCGCGCTCGCGGGTCAGACCGCCGGGGCCCAGGGCCGAGAGACGCCGCTTGTGCGTCACCTCGGAGAGGGAGTTGGTCTGATCCATGAACTGCGAGAGCTGCGAAGTGCCGAAAAACTCTTTGAGCACCGCCGCCACAGGCTTGGGATTGATGAGGTCGTGCGGCATGAGCGTGGAAATTTCCTGCAGGCTCATGCGCTCCTTAATGGCGCGTTCCATGCGCACCAGGCCGATGCGGTACTGGTTTTCCACCAGCTCGCCCACCAGGCGCACGCGGCGGTTGCCCAGGTGGTCGATGTCGTCGGCCGGGCCGTGGCTGTCCTTGAGCTGCACCAGCACTTTGATGGCGGTGAGGATGTCGTTGTCCGTAAGGGTGCGGGTGTCCGCGGGCTCATTCAGGCTCAGGCGCTGGTTGAGCTTGTAGCGGCCCACGGGCGAGAGGTCGTAGTAGTCCGCATTGCGGAACAGATTGTCGAAGAAGCTGGCCGCAATTTCAGCCGTGGGCGGGGAGGAGGGGCGCAACCGACGGTAGATCTCCTCCTGCGCGCGCTGCTGGTCGGGGATGCGGTCCAGGGCCAGGGTGTCGCGGATGGAGGAGGAGGCGTCCGTGCCCTTGGTGTGCAGCACGGCCAGGCGATGGATGCCCGCCTCGCGCAGACGATCCAGCAGGCCGGGGGTGATTTCGTCCGCCGCTTCGGCCAGCACTTCGCCGGTTTCGGGATTGGCCACGTCCTCAGCCAGGAACATGCCGTCCAGGGCGTCGGGGCGCACTTCAATGGCCTCAATGCCCGCCTCGCAGATCTGCCGCCAGCCGCGCTTGGTGATGGGCTTGCCGGCGCGCACGATGACGTTGCCGTCGGGCGCGGCAATGTCGGCGTAGGCGTTGTCTTTGCGGTAGAGATCCTTGCGCACTTCCCAGAACAGGGCGTTGCTCTGCTCCAGCCGGTAGTGCTCGGTGATGTAGAAGTACTCCAGGATGTCCCGCTTGCTCATGCCCATAGCCTTGAAGAGGATGGTGGCGGGCATTTTGCGGCGGCGGTCAATGCGGACGTAGAGGATGTCCTTGTGGTCAAAGTCGAAGTCCAGCCAGGAACCGCGCATGGGGATGACCCGGCAGGAATAGAGCACCTTGCGGCTGGTGTGGGTTTTGCCGCCGTCGTGCTCAAAAATGATGCCGGGGGAGCGCTGGAGCTGGTTGACGATGACCCGCTCCGTGCCGTTAATAATGAAGGTGCCTTTCTCGGTCATGAGGGGCAGGGTACCGAAGTAGATGTCCTGCTCCTTAATGTCCCGGATGGTGCGGTTGCCCGAGGCTTCGTCCGTATCGTAGACCACCAGGCGCACCTTGATGCGCATGGGGGCCTCGTAGGTCAGGCCCTTGGAGATGCACTCGGCCTGGTCGTACTTGGGTTCGCCCACCTCATAGCTGACAAATTCCAGGCTGGCGGTCTTATTGAAGTCTTCAATGGGGAAAACGGTGCGGAACACGCCTTCCAGGCCTTCGTCGGGCCTGCGGTCCTTTTCCGGCACGCCTTCCTGGAGAAATTTCTGGTATGAATCTATCTGCAGGTTGAGCAGATGGGGAATAGGGAGGGAAACCTTGATTTTGCCGAACTGTTTGGTGAGCTGGCCCATGGGTACCTCAAGTAGGTAGGCGGTTGCGCCCCGGCGTGCGCATCTGCGCTCATGGCGACGCCGGCGGGCAAAAAACGTGCGTTTACGACACCCTGAAAGCGTAAAGGCACGGCGTGGAAGGTGATTTGCACCGGCAGAGGCGAAAAAAACCCATCCCTGTCTGCGCAACAGGGTTTGGGTTTGGGCGTTCGCCTTAAAATATGTTCCGATGCAGCGTATTGTAAAGAATCAGAAACGAAGCCTCCCGCATCGTCATTGAAAGGGGATACATAATCGAAAAAATTACGCTTGGCAAGGTTTTTTTGCAAATATTTTTTTGCGCGTCCGGCAAACAAGGCTTCAGGCGGCCGCGCCCCCGCAACAAAAAGGGCGGAGCCGCGCGGCCCCGCCCCAAAGATTCCGGTTTGCGCGGAACCTACTTGATCTCCACAGTGGCGCCGGCCTCGGTAAGCTGCTTCTTGGCTTCCTCGGCTTCGTCCTTGGAGACGGCTTCCTTGAGGGTGGAGGGGCAGCCGTCCACCTTTTCCTTGGCTTCTTTGAGGCCCAGGCTGGTAAGGGCGCGCACCACTTTGATGACCGCGATCTTGTTGGCGCCGGCTTCCTTCAGCACCACGTCGAACTCGGTCTTTTCTTCGGCGGCCTCGGCAGCGCCGGCGGCCGGAGCGGCCATAACCATGGCGGCGGCGGGGGCGGCGGCGGAAACGCCGAACTTCTCTTCCAGCTCTTTAATGAATTCGGAAAGTTCAAGCACCGTCATGTTGGAGATGAATTCAACAACTTCTTCTTTGGTAATGGCCATGACATGTCTCCTGAATAAATTGGCTTGGCTGCGTTGCGGGGGCCTTAGGCGGCCTTGCCTTTCTGCTCTTCAATGCCCTTGAGGGCGTAGAGCAGGCCGCGCAGCAGGTTGGCAAACAGCGACACAAAATTGGTGGGTACGGCGTTCATGGTGCCGAGCAGCTGACCAAGAAGCTGTTCCCTACCGGGCAGCTTGGCCAGGGCGTCAATCTGGGCGGCGTCAAGCGCCTTGCCGTCCAGGCTGGCGCAACGCAGCTCAAAGAGCTTGCTCTGCTTGGCAAAATCGCTGAGCGCCTTGGCCACCGCCACCGGGTCGTCGTACCCAAAGGCCACGCCGCAGTTATCGTGGAACTTGTCCTTGATAGCGGCGTGCGTGCCGTCGGTCAGAGCAATACGGGCCAGCGTGTTTTTGACGACGTGGTATTCGCCGCCAGCCTTGCGCAGGCTGACACGCAGGTTCGTCAGCTCTTCCACCGACATGCCCTTGAAGTCCGTGAGCACCGCAAAGGAAGCCCTCTCGGCGCGAGCCTTGATGGCCTCAATAACGGCGGCTTTTTCAGACCTGTTCACGTGATACCTCTCACGTTGGGGTTGCCAGGTGGAATGCCGAGCCAAAGAAGAAGCGTCTGGGCAGGCAGATTAAGGGGTTGCCCCCGCCTACCGTCTTCGACTCGAAATCCCGTTCCTCAGACAGTGCGTCCCGCAAGACCGCGGACAAACCGCAGGGCCGGGGGCGCTCCTGAAGGTTTAGCCTTCAAGAAATTTTTTGACCTGGGCCATGTCCACCTTGAAGCCGGGGCCCATGGTGGTGGAAACGGCCATGGAAAGCATGTAGGAGCCCTTGGCGGCCGAAGGCTTGAGACGGTTGACGGTCTCAAGCAGGGCCTTGAGGTTGCCCAGAATTTTTTCAGGCCCGAAGGAAACCTTGCCCAGGGGCGCGTGCAGCACGCCGGCTTTGTCCACTTTAAAGTCCACGCGGCCGGCCTTGAGCTCATTGACGGCCTTGGTCACGTCAAAGGTGACCGAGCCGGTCTTGGCGTTGGGCATGAGCCCGCGCGGGCCCAGCACACGGCCGATCTGACCCACAAGGGCCATAACGTCGGGCGTGGCCACGGCGGCGTCAAAGTCGAGCCAGCCTTCCTTGACCTTGGCCACCAGGTCTTCCGCGCCAACCGCGTCCGCCCCGGCCTCGCGGGCCTCGGCCTGCTTCTCGCCCTTACAGAACACGGCCACGCGCACGGTCTTGCCCAGCCCGTGGGGCAGGGTGACGGCGCCGCGCACCATCTGGTCGGAGTATTTGGGGTCGACGCCCAGGCGGATGGCCACGTCCACAGTTTCGTCAAATTTGGCGAACGCGGCGGCCAGAGACTTGCTCACAGCGTCTTCAATGCTGAAACGCTCCTGAAGGCTGACGCCTTCAAGGGCTTTGCGAAATTTTTTGCCATGGTTGGGCATGGGATAATCCTTGTCGTTTGCATCTCCTGCCGGGGCCCGACTGCACGGGGCCGGCAGTACAATTGATTCCAACGAGGGCGGGCCGCAAACTTCCGACGTTCTTCGCCGGCGCGTCCGCCGCCACAAGGCCGTTGCGCCGCGCTGCAAAGGGGAAGCGCCGGCGGCGCTCCCGGCGGCACGCGAGCTTACTTGATGTCGATGCCCATGCTGCGAGCCGTGCCCGCAATGGACTTGACCGCAGACTCAAGGCTGGCGGCGTTGAGGTCCGGCAGCTTGACCTTGGCGATCTCTTCCACCTGCGCGTGGGTCAGGCTGCCCACCTTGTTGCGGTTGGGTTCGCCGGAGCCCTTCTCAATCTTGGCGGCCTTCATGATCAGCACGGAAGCCGGGGGCGTTTTGGTGACGAACGTGAAAGAGCGGTCAGCGTACACCGTGATGACCACAGGGATGATCATGCCCTTCTGGTCCTGGGTGCGGGCGTTGAACTCTTTGCAGAAGCCCATGATGTTCAGGCCGTGCTGGCCCAGGGCCGGACCCACCGGCGGCGAGGGATTGGCCGCGCCGGCGGGAATCTGCAATTTGATTTTGGCAACTTCTTTTTTGGCCATGTGCGTAATCCTTCATCGCTGCTGTGGCGCGGGCAGGCCCGCGCGGGCAGGTCATTAAAGAGCCGGGCGCGCGCAAGGGAAGCCTTGGCGGAACACCCGGGCAAAAGGGGCCGCGTTATCCTTTGGAAACCTGCACGAAATCCAGCTCCACCGGCGTTTGCCGGCCGAAGATGGATACAGAGACGCGCAGTTTCCCCTTGTCGTAATTCACGTCTTCCACCACGCCGTTAAAGCCGCCGAAGGGCCCTTCAATAACCCGCACTTCGTCGCCCCGGTCAAAATTGAACTTGGGCCGCGGGGTTTCCTTGCGGGTTTCCATCAGGGCCAGAATGCGCTCGGCCTCGGCATCGCGCATGGGGGTAGGACGGTTTTTGCCGCCCACAAAGCCGGTCACCTTGGAAATGGACTGCACCAGGTGCCAGGAAAGGTCGGTCATGACCATGCGCACCATGACGTAGCCGGGGTAGAACTTGCGCGTGGAGGTGCGCTGCTGCCCGCCCTTGGTGGGCTCAATAACCTTTTCGGTAGGCACCACCACCTCTTCAATCAGGCCCTGGTCCTGCCCCGTGCGGCGCAACTCGTTAATGGTCTTCTGCACGCGCTGCTCGAAGCCCGAGTAGGTGTGCACAATATACCAGCGAGCTTTTTTGGAAAGCTCGGAAGTTTCGTCGATAACGGGTTCTTTCATATCGGCCTTCAGGACAGTATGGTCTTGATGAGGGAGGAGAGACCAAGGTCCACCAGCCCCAGAATGACAGCCATCACGGCAACAAAGCCCAGCACGGCCAGGGTGGCCTTGCGCGTCTCTTGCAGCGTGGGCCAGGTGACCTTGCGCAGTTCGACCTTGGAGTCCTCCACATAGCGGGCAAAGCGGGCCACGGGATTGGGACCTTTGGCCGCCTTATCGTCAACGGCTTGAGCCTGTTTTTTTGCCATGGTGCGTCCGGGGATAAAAAATGGCAGGGCAGGAGGGATTCGAACCCCCAACTTGCGGTTTTGGAGACCGCCGCTCTAGCCGTTAGAGCTACTGCCCTGCGCGCCGTCCGGGGGGCTTGCCGCCCCCCGGCGGAAGAATGTTACCTGGTTTCGCGATGCACGGTGTGCTTCTTGTCCCAGGGGCAATATTTTTTCATTTCCAGCCGCCCGGTGGTGGTCTTCTTGTTCTTCCGGGTGCTGTAGTTGCGGCGCTTGCACTCAGTGCAGGCCAGGATGATGTTAACTCGCATGGCGTTACTCGATGATTTCGGTCACGACGCCCGAACCCACAGTGCGGCCGCCTTCACGGATGGCGAAGCGCAGGCCGGCTTCCATGGCGATGGGGGCGATGAGCTCCACGATGAACTGGGAGTTATCGCCGGGCATGACCATTTCCACGCCTTCAGGCAGATCGATGACGCCGGTGATGTCCGTGGTGCGGAAGTAGAACTGCGGACGGTAGCCAGTGAAGAAGGGGGTGTGACGGCCGCCTTCTTCCTTGGAGAGCACATACACCTCAGCCTTGAACTTCTTGTGCGGCGTGATGGTCTTGGGCGCGGCAAGCACCTGGCCACGTTCCACGTCGTCACGCTTGGTGCCGCGCAGAAGCACGCCGATGTTGTCGCCGGCCTGGCCCTGGTCAAGCAGCTTGCGGAACATTTCCACGCCCGTGCAGGTGGTCTTCTGGGTGGGCTTGATGCCCACGATTTCCACTTCGTCGCCCACCTTGATGACGCCGCGCTCCACACGACCGGTCACCACGGTGCCACGGCCGGAGATGGAAAACACGTCTTCAATGGGCATCAGGAAGGGCTTGTCGATATCGCGCACGGGCTCAGGAATGAAGTCGTCGCAGGCCTGGAGCAGGTCCAGGATGCACTTGGCTTCGGGGGCGTCGGCGCTGTCGGCTTCCAGAGCCTTGAGGGCGGAGCCGCGGATGACGGGCACGTCGTCGCCGGGGAAGTCGTAGGAAGAGAGCAGCTCGCGCACTTCCATTTCCACCAGCTCCAGCAGCTCTTCGTCGTCCACCAGGTCGCACTTGTTCAGAAAGACCACCAGCTGGGGCACGCCCACCTGACGGGCAAGCAGGATGTGCTCACGGGTCTGGGGCATGGGGCCGTCGGTGGCGGCCACCACCAGGATGCCGCCGTCCATCTGGGCGGCGCCGGTGATCATGTTCTTAATGTAGTCGGCGTGGCCGGGGCAGTCCACATGCGCGTAGTGGCGCTTGTCGGTTTCATACTCCACGTGGGCCGTGGAGATGGTGATGCCGCGTTCTTTTTCTTCGGGGGCCTTGTCGATTTCGTCATACGAAACGAAGTGGCCCTCGCCCTTGAGGCCGGCGATCTTGGTGATGGCGGCGGTGAGGGTGGTCTTGCCGTGGTCGATGTGGCCGATGGTGCCGATGTTTACATGGGGCTTTTTGCGCTGAAATTTTTCCTTGCCCATTGTACGTCTCCCTGGAGAAAAAAGTTTTGCGTTTTACCTGCGTTACACTGATAAATCCGGGTTCGCGCGTGCTGTAACGCCTGCTCCTCGCGTAACGGCTGCGGCAGGGGGCAAGGCCGTGAGGGCGGCCCGCTGTCCGCATTCAGTCCCTGGACACCAGGGAACGTGCATTGGCGGACAAGATGACTGAAGGGGGGCAGGACCGGCAGGAATGGAGCGGGAAACGGGATTCGAACCCGCAACCCTCAGCTTGGAAGGCTGATGCTCTAGCCGTTGAGCTATTCCCGCACGTTACCGTAGTACCCCGACAGGCTTCCTGTCTCCTACAGCCAAGGCAGTTTTTGTAACCACCCACCTACCGTCCCTCAGGGGAAGCGGAAAAGTGGTGGTGGAGGGGGGTGGATTTGAACCACCGAAGTCTTACGACGACAGATTTACAGTCTGTTCCCTTTGGCCACTCGGGAACCCCTCCACAGAGCTTGGCAAAGACCGGCGTTCCGATCTTTGTTCTGCTTTTTGTGGAGCTGGCGATGGGACTCGAACCCGCAACCTGCTGATTACAAATCAGCTGCTCTGCCAGTTGAGCTACGCCAGCGGCAACACTGCTTCTTAGCCATTTCCCCCCTGCTTGGCAAGCAAAAAATGCATTTTGCGGCAATTTTCTGTTTGCGGCGCACCGTGCCTGGGGGCGGCCCTCCGCGACGGACGCGGAAAAACGAGCGTTACCCTATGCCCTTTTGGCCGTAAGTGCAACGGTCCAGCCCGGCCAGATCCTGGCGCGTAGCCGGGGCGGCAAAGCCCGCTTCCCGCAGCAGGGCCTGCACGCAGGGCCCCTGGGCTGCCCCGTGCTCCAGCAGCACGAAGCCGCCTGGACGCAGGGCCCGGGCCGCGGCCAGGGCAACGGCCCGCAGGTGGGCCAGGCCGTTCTCCGGCGAAAAAAGGGCCGTGTGGGGCTCAAAACGCAGTACGGTCTGCATGACCTGGGGACGCTCCGCCGCGGCCACATACGGGGGATTGCTTACCACCAGGCCGCAGCTTTCGGGCTGCAGGGGCGCGGCGAACAGGTCAGCCCGCACGGGGCGCACCCGGTCCGCGAGCCCCAGGCGCAGGGCATTGGCCTGGGCCACGGCCAGAGCCGCCGCGCTCAGGTCCAGGGCCAGGCCCCGCCACAAGGGGCGGCTGTGGGCCAGGGTCAGGCCGATGCAGCCGCAGCCCGCGCCCAGGTCCGCAAAGCGGAGCGCCGTGTGCGGGTCGGGCAGGAGCTCCAGGGCCGCGTCCACCAGCAGCTCCGTTTCCGGCCGGGGGATGAGGGTTTGGGGCGCGACCAGGAAGTCCAGGCCGTAAAATTCTTTGTGTCCAGTGATATAGGCCAGGGGTTCGCCCGTGGCCCGACGGTCCATGAGGGCGTCCAGGACGGCCAGCTCGCCGGCGGTCAGTTCCCGCTGCGCCGCTAGCACGCACTCCAGGCGGCTGAGGCCCAGGGCTGCTTCGGCCAGGGCCTGCGCGCAAAGGCGGGGGCTGTCCGCCCCCGCCTTGTGCAATCGTCGGCCCGCCAGGACCAGGTAGTCGCCCAGGCGCACTAGGCCTCAGCGCCTTCCCGCCGCCGCGCCGCCGCGGCGGCTTTGGCCTTGGGGGCGCGGGCGGCCTTGGCCCCGCCGGTTTTGGCGTCGGGCGCGCCGCCGGTTATTTTGGCGTCCTCAAAGACCAGGGGCGGCAGCTCGTCGTAGTGGTGTACGGGGTGCACGCTGATGCGCCGGAGCAGGTCCTTGGGCACGTCTTCAAGATCCTTTACGTTCTGGTAAGGGATGACCACATGCTTGAGGCCGCGGGCCACGCCCGCCAGGATTTTTTCCTTGATGCCGCCCACAGGCAGCACCCGGCCCTGGAGGGTGATTTCGCCGGTCATGCAGAGGTCGGCGCGCACGCGGCGGCCGGTGAGGGCCGAGATGAGGGCCGTGGTCAGGGTGACGCCCGCCGAGGGGCCGTCCTTGGGCGTAGCGCCCGCGGGCACGTGCACATGGATATCGTGCTTGCTTACGAAGCCGGGGTCCACGCCCAGCTCGTCGGCCCGGCTGCGGATGTAGCTCAGGGCGGCCTGGGCGCTCTCCTTCATAACGTCGCCCAGTTGCCCTGTAAGAGTGAGGCCGCCCTTGCCCTTCATGACCGTGGCCTCTACGGTAAGCACCTCGCCGCCGGCCGGGGTCCAGGCCAGGCCCAGAGCCATGCCGGGCAGGAGGGTTTTTTCCTTTTCATCCTCTATGAAGCGCGGCGCGCCCAGGATTTTTTCCACGTCCGCCGCGCCCACTTTGAAGGGGCCTTTTTCGCCTTCTGCCTTGCGGCGGGCCAGCTTGCGGCAGATGGAGGAGAGCTCGCGCTCCAGATTGCGCAGCCCGGCCTCGCGGGTGTATTCGCGCACCACTTTGACCAGGGCCGCGTCGCTCAGGTTCACGTCGCCCGCTTCCAGGCCGTTTTCCTCAATTTTTTTGGGCAGCAGGTGCTTGCGGGCGATTTCGGTCTTTTCCTGCAAGGTGTAGCCGGGCAGGGAGATGACCTCCATACGGTCGCGCAGGGCCGCCGGGATGGTATCCAGGTGGTTGGCCGTGCAGATGAACATGACCTTGGAGAGATCAAAGGGCACGTTCAGGTAGTGGTCGCTGAAGGTGTAGTTCTGTTCCGGGTCCAGCACTTCCAGCAGGGCGGAAGAGGGGTCGCCCCGGAAATCTGTGCCCAGTTTGTCCACCTCGTCCAGGACCATGACGGGATTGCGCGTGCCGGCCTGCTTGAGGGCCTGGATGATGCGTCCGGGCATGGCTCCGACGTAGGTGCGCCGGTGCCCGCGGATTTCGGCCTCGTCGTGCATGCCGCCCAGGGAGAGCCGCTGGAATTTGCGGCCCAGAGCCCGCGCGATGGAGCGCCCCAGGGAGGTTTTGCCCACGCCGGGAGGGCCCGCAAAGCAGAGGATGGGGCCTTTGGACTGCGGGTTGAGCTTGCGCACGCTCAGAAACTCCAGGATGCGGTCCTTGACCTTGTCCAGACCGCAGTGGTCCGCGTCCAGGATTTCCTTGGCGTGGGCGATGTCCAGCCGGTCGCGGGAGAGCTTCTTCCACGGCAGATCCACCAGCCAGTCCAGATAGGTGCGCACCACATTGGCCTCGGAGGAGTCGGCGTGCATGCCGGAGAGGCGGCGCAGCTGCTTGTCCGCCTCTTTGCGGACGTCCTTGGGCAGGCCGGCCTTGTTCAGGGCCTTGCGCAGGTTTTCCAGGTCTTCTTCGCCCTCTTCGTCCTTGTCGCCCAACTCATTGCGGATGGCCTTGAGCTGCTCGCGCAGGAAGTAGTCCTTCTGCGCTTTGTCCATGCCTTCGCGGGCGGAACTCTGGATGCGGGCCTGCACGGTGGCCACCTCCACCTCGCGCTGGAGCTGGGTGTTGACCAGCATGAGGCGCTCTATGGGGTCTTCCGTTTCCAGAATGCGCTGGGCCTCGGCGGTTTTGAGGCGCATGTTGGCGGCGATGAGGTCCGCCAGGCGGCCGGGGTCGTCCACGCCCTGCAGCACGGCCAGCACGTCCGGCGAGGAAAGCCCGCGCAGGGTGAGCACCTTTTCGCTCTGCTCCCGCACGGAGCGCAGCAGGGCCTCCACCGTGGCGTCGGTAACGGCCGTGCGTTCGCTCATGGTGGCGATGCGGGCTTCCAGGTAGGGCTCCACCCGGCTGAAGGCCTCCACCCTGGCGCGGCTCACGCCCTGCACCAGGATTTTGACGCGCGAGTCGGGCATTTTGAGCATGCGCATGACCTGCACCACCGTGCCCACCTGGTAGAGGTCTTCAGGCCGGGGGTCTTCGGTGCCCTCTTCCTTCTGGGCGCAGACCAGCAGGTGGCGGCCGTTCTGCAGGGCCGCGTCCACAGCGCGCACGGATTTTTCCCGCCCGATGAACAGGGGCAGGATCATATAATTAAAGATGACCACATCGCGCACGGGCAGCACGGGCAGCACGTCGGGCACGGCCTGCGCGGCCGGGCCGCCTTCGTGCTCGTGCGTCTCGGGCGCAACGGCTTCACGTTCCGGCGTCGCGTCCGCGTCGGGCGTCTGGCCGGTGGGCGTCAAAGTGGTTTTTTCGTCAAAATCGCTCATGTATAACTCCCCGACTGCAAGCGTATCCGCTGCGATTGCGTGATGCTGTAGCAGTCTCCCTCAGTGACGATAACATGGTCCAGGAACCGCAGGCCCAGGCGCGGGGCAAGCCTTTGCAGTTCTTCCGTCAGCAGTTTGTCGGCCTGCGACGGCAGGGCGTGCCCGCCGGGATGGTTGTGGACCAGGATGATGCCGCTGGCCTTGCGGGTGAGGGCCGCCTCCAGCACGTCCCGCGGGTAGAGGGGCACCTCCGCCACGCCGCCGCGCCGCAGGCGCTCCCAGGCGATGAGGCCGTTGCGCTGGTCCACCAGGGCAATCCAGCACTCTTCGTGCGGGCAGCCGGCCAGTCGGGCCTGGGCCATCCCGGCCACGGCCTCCGGCGTGGCCAGCACCTCGCGCCGCCGCACCGGGGCTGCGGCGCTGCGGGCCCGCGTTTCGCGCAGCACCTGCCAGAAGGTCAGCAGGCCCGGCCCAAAGCCGGGCACGGCCAGCAGCTCGTCCGGCCGGGCGTCCAGCGCGCCCCGGATGCTGCCGAAGCGCTGCAGCAGCTCCTTGGCCAGGGGCTTGGTATCCTTGCGGGTCAGACCATAGCCCAGCAAAAGCTCCAGCACTTCGTAATCCGCCACCGCCGTGGCCTCGCGGGCCAGCCGTTCGCGCACTCTGGCGCGGTGACCAAGATACGCGGGGGGATTGGATGCCGGCTTTGCTGTCATAACATAAGCAGTTTTGCGAGGTGTGCAAGGGGCGCGCGGCGCAAAGACGCGCTGCGTCGGGGTCTCGTGTCGGTACGGCCGTTCAGCGGGGCGCGCCCGCCGGGGCCAGCAGGCCCGTGATGCGCGCGGCCAGAAAGTCCAGGCTTTGCTCCGGGCTGCGGCGGCCGCTTTTGACCTGCCATTCGGCGTCCACAATCTCGGCTAGGGCCGCGGCCAGGGTTTCCGCGCTCAGCCGCGCGGCCAGCGCGCGTTTGGCGGCGGCCTCCTTGGGGTAGAGGCGGATGTTTTCTCCGGCCTTGAGCTGCCAGAGCTGGCGCAGCTCCCTGTCCAGCAGGGCCAGGAAGGAGAAAAGCAGGCTCGCGCCGTCCTCGTTGCGGGCCAGCTCCTGCCAGAGAGGGGCAAGGTTGCCCGCCTCCATATGGCGGATGCAGGAAAAAATATTGCAGTCCGGGCTCCAGCCGCCTGTGGGGATCTGGCTCAGATCCACCTCCGGGGGCAAGGGCGCGCCCTGGGCCGTCAGCGAGGCCCGCAGCAGGAGGATTTTTTCCAGTTCGTTTTCCACGGCCCGGGCGTCGGGCGGCACGGAAGCGCAGAGCCGCTCCAGAGCGTCCGGGGCAAAGCGCAGGCCCAGGGCCTTGCCCCGCTGCACAAGGTGGCTTTTGAGGCTGTAAGGGGTGAGGCCCTCGTGCCGCCACAGCCAGTCCTGCGCCGCGGCAAATTTCAAGCAGTGCAGCTTGGCCAGGGCGGCGGGCAGTTTGGGCTGCCCTTTTTCCCAGGGGACTTCCAGGCATAAAAACGGCCAGCACTGCTCCGAGGGGCGGGCCAGGGCGCGTGAAAGTTTTTTCCACACCGCCACGGGCCAGAGCTGGGCCTGCCGCACCACCAGCGCGCGGGAGGTTCCCAGCAGGCCGGGCAGGGTCAGCTCCTCCCAGAAGGCGGCGGGCGGTTCTTCGTCGCCCCAGTAAACGCGGCGTTCCCATTGCCCCGCGCGGGGCGGATGGGCCGCCAGCAGGCGTTCCAGCCGGGCGCGCAGCAATTGGCCGTCCGGGCAGACAAGGATGGAAAAACCGGGGCGTGGGGTGCTCATACTGCCTTCAATAGGAGGAGTGTCATACGCAAAAAAGCCGCGGCAGGGGCGTAAAAACTGTCGCCGCCGTCCCTTTGTGCGGTGCTTCGCGGCAGTATAGGGCGAAACGGCCGTATGGGGAAGGGCTCTTGCCTGGGCTTGGTCGGCCCCCGGCGGCGCTGGGCGCGTCGTTGCAGGGTCGTTTTGCCCCGCAGGTAATATAAAAGCCGCAACGACGCAGCGTTGCGGCTTTCAGGGGCCGGACACCCGGCAGCGGCTGTTACCGCTGCTTCCTTTCGGACCTGACGGGGTTGGCAGTGCTGCCGCCGCCCGGCCTGGCCCTGCTTTAGCCGGTAAGGGGCTGTCTGTCAATGCCCGGCAGCCAGGGATATCCGCGTTGTCGCCGCGTCGCTTCCGGCTGCGGGCGCGCTTTGCGGGCCGAAAAGGGCCGCGGCGTTGGTCAGCAGGCGGTCCATGGCCGCATCGTTGAGGCCGGATTTTTGTTGCAGCCGGCGACGTTCGTCCAGGGGATCGTAGAGGGGCCAGTCCGTGCCGAAAAGGATCCGCTCCGGCGGGAAGGCGGCCAGCAGGCGCCGCAGCAGAAGCGGCGTGGCAAAGGGCGAAGTGCTGGAGGTATCCAGCCAGAGGTTCTCGCGCCGCCGACTGCCCAGCACCTTGAGGGAGTGGGCCCACATGCGGTAGCCGCCGAAGTGCGCGGCAATGACGCGCAGCCCGGGAAAGGCGTCCAGAATGGCGGCCAGTTTGTAAGGGCAGGAGGGCGCGCGCTCCGGGCGCATGGCGTCGCCGATGTGGATTTCAAAAATGAAATTCTTCTGGGCCGCTTCAAAGATGGGCCGCAGGCGCGGGTCGTCCAGGCGGAAGCCCTGAAAGTCCGGATGCAGCTTAAGGCCCCGGATGCCCGCGGCCTTAAGGCGATCCAGCTCTTTTTCCCACGGCGCGTAGCCGGGGTGCAGGGTGCCGAAGGCCAGAACTCTGTCCGGATGGGCGCGCTGCAGGGCCAGGGCGTAGTTGTTGGCCGGAATGACCTGGGCCGGCGCCGTGGCCGCGCAGAGCACCACGCATTTGTCCACCCCGGCGGCGGTCTGTCGGGCCAGCAGGTGGTCGATGGTGCCGTCCCCCGCGCAGGTGAGCTTGTAGTAGGCGTTGAGGTGGTCCACGGCCTTGCGCGCTATTTTGGGGTGGAAGGCGTGGGTATGGATGTCTATGTGCACGGCTATTTGACCCCGTTGACCACGTTGATGGGCGTACCGGCCTGCCAGCGGCGGATGTTTTCCGCCGTAAGGTCGATGATGTTCTGACGGGCGCGGGTGGTGGCCCAGGCAATGTGCGGCGTGATCAGCGTATTGGGCGCGGTGAGCAGGGGGTTGTCCGCCTTGGGGGGCTCGGTGGAGAGCACGTCCGTGCCCAGGCCGCGCAGCTGGCCGCTTTTGAGGGCGGCGGCCGCGGCGGCCTCGTCCACCAGGGGGCCGCGGGCCGTGTTCAGCAGAAAGCTCCCCTTGGGCATGAGGGCCAGAGTTTTGGCGTTGATGATGTGGCGCGTGCTTTCGGTAAGGGGGCAGTGCAGGGAAACCACGTTGGCGGCGGCCAGCAGATGCTCCAGCGAAGCAAAGGCGAAGGGGCTGTAGGCGGGCGGATCCTTAGGCGTGCGACAGTAGGCCAGCACGCTCATGCCGAAGGCGTGGGCCAGCTCGCCCATGCGGCGGCCGATGGAGCCGAAGCCGATGAGGCCCATGGTCAGCCCCTCCAGACAGACGGGCGGGATTTTCCAGTAGCACCAGCTGCGGCACTTGAGCCAGTCGCCTTTTTTGACGCTTGCGGTGTGCAGGCTGGTGTGACGGCAGAGCTCCAGCAGCAGCGCCATGGCGTGCTGGGCCACGTCGCTCACGCCGTAGGCCACCACGTTGCACACGGGCACGCCGCGATCGGCCAGGGCGGCAATATCCACAGTATTATAACCCGTGGCCAGCACGCCCACCATGCGCACGTCGGGGATTTTGTCCACATCGTCGCGGCGGAGGGGCGTTTTGTTGGTCAGAAGCACGTCCGCGCCTTTGGCGCGTTCCGCCAGCTTTTCCGGCGGGGTTTCGTCATAAATGGTCACCTCGCCGAGCGAGGTGACGGGGCCCCAGTCCACGTCGCCGGGGTTGAGCACAGCGCCGTCCAGGATGGTGATTTTCATAGGTCTACCCTCGGTTTGCCTGGGCAGTGTAGCGCGGCCCTGCACGGCTCGCAACCTGAAGAAAAAAGGCGCATGCCGCGGCCGTCTGCCCGTGCGGCGCGGGGCTAGCCGCCGGGAGCGAGAAAATACTGCCAGAACAAAGAGACCAGCAGCAGGCTGAGCGAAACCACCAGAAAACGGCGCACGGCGCCGGGCCCCACCCGGATGGCCATACGGCTGCCCAGCCAGTTGCCCAGGCAGCAGGCTGCGGCCATGGGCAGCGCCAGCTTCCAGAGCACCACGCCGCTCAGGATGAAAACCAGAGCTCCGCCCAGGTTGGAGGCCAGGTTGAGCACCTTGGCCGTGGCCGAAGCCTGCATGAGGCCCATGCGCAGCACCCAGTGGAAGGCCAGGATGAGAAAACTGCCGGTGCCGGGGCCAAAGAAGCCGTCATACGCGCCCAGCAGCAGGCAGACCAAGGCAATGGGCAGCCAGAAGCGCGGGCCCTGCAAGGGCAGGGGCGGCAGGCTGCGGTCTTTTTTGGGCAGCAGGGTGGCGCAGAGGCCCACGGGCAGGAGGGCCACCAGGATTTTGCCCAGCAGGGCGGCGTCCAGCAGCAGGGTGAGGCGGGAGCCCGCCCAGGAGCCCAGCAGAGAAAAACCCAGGCCCGCCAGGGCTACGCGCCAGAGCACCAGGCGGCTGCGGGCGAAGTTGCCCAGGGCCACGCCGGTGCCCAGGCAGGCGCTGACCTTGTTGGCCCCCAGGGCCATGTGCGGGGGCACGCCGGTGAGCAGCAGCATGGGCATGGTCACCAGCCCGCCGCCGCCGGCAATGGCGTCGATAAAGCCGCCGCCCAGGGCCGCGGCCATGCCCGCCAGAAGGACGGGCAGCGTCAGTTCCCACATGGGATTACCACTTTTTAAAGATGACCCAGGCCGCCACTACAATGAGGGCGAAGCCCAGCACATGGTTCCAGCGCAGGGGTTCGTGCAGCCAGAGGACGGAAAAGGCCATGAATACGCTGAGCGAGATGACCTCCTGCACGGTTTTGAGCTCCGCTGCGGAAAAATAGCCGTAGCCGATGCGGTTGGCCGGCACCTGGAGGGTATACTCGAAGAAAGCGAGGCCCCAGCTGGTGAGGATGACCAGGGGCAGGGCCGCGCCCTTATAGCGCAGGTGCCCGTACCAGGCGAAGGTCATGAAGACGTTGGAGCAGAGCAAAAGCCCTACGGTAACAACGGGAACAGGCAGCTGCATGGCGACATCCGGAGGCTGCAATGGCGCGCGGAAGGTTGGCAGGGCGGCGCGGGGCGCGCGGCGCGTTGCCCTGCGGGGCGCGCTAACGGAACAGCTGGCTCTATAGCCGTTGGGGCGGAGCGCGTCAACGGGGAAAGGGCCTGCCGCGCAACCCCCAAAAAAAATCCCTGAAGGAACTTCAGGGATGGTGCACGGCGCGGCCCCTCCTGCGGAAGGATTTTCCGGCCCCGACGTCCACCGGGACCGGAAAATCGTATGGGGAGGGGAGGTTGTGCGGCGCAGCAGCTAGGCGGCCATGGTGTCGAACAGTTCCTTGGCGCTGGCGTTGCCTGGGTTGACGCCCAGCACGGTTTCCAGGTGCTGGCGGGCTTCGTCGCTGCGGCCCAGGTAGATAAGGCAGCCGGCCAGGGTAACGCGCACGGCTTCGGCCTCCACGCCGGTCTGCAGGGTGTCTTCCAGGTAGGGCAGGGCTTCTTCCACCCGGCCCAGCTGGTAGGCCTCGCGCACCAGGCAGTTGAGGGCCACCATGTTTTCGGCCGATTTGTGCAGGGCGCGGGCGAAATGGTCAAAGGCCTCTTCGTGCTTGCCCTGCTCCATGAGCACCAGGCCGATGCCGCAGAGGGCTTTGTCCGTTTCTTCCACGGTGGCGGCCTTCTGGTAGAGGACGAGGGCCTTGTCCAGCTCTGAGCGCTGCACGGCCACAGTGGCCAGGCCCATGTAGGGGGCGGCGCTCTGCGCGCCGCTGTTGGCGGCCTTGCGGTAGTATTCCTCGGCCTTGTCAAAATCGCCCATAAACAGGTAGCACTCGCCCAGTTCCTTGTTGATCTCGTAATCCAGCTGATTGCTCATGGTTTCCTCCCCAGCTCAGGCTGTTGTGTTCAGAACGCTCATTACGCTCATGGCGTGCTCTGGAGAATGCAGACTGCGTGCCAGAATAAAAAAATAATTGTAACTCAATGCGTTAGTTGTGAGCCCCTGCGGGAGGACGGGCCGCGTGGCGAGCAAAGGCCGCTTTGGCGCGCCAAAACCCTGGCGCGGACGGGCAAGTTTTGCCGGGGAGGGGCGGCGGGGTGCGCCCGCTGACCGGGGCGGCTCGGCTGATGTGGTCAGGCCAGGGCTTCCAGGCCGAAAAAGCGACGGGCGTTCTGGCCGCAGCGCTGCCAGAGCAGGGCCGGATCTTCGCCGCGCGCGGCGGCCAGGGCCTGGGCCGTGAAGACCGTGAAGGCCGGTTCGTTGCGCTGGCCGCGCCAGGGGTGGGGGGAGAGGTAAGGGGCGTCCGTCTCCAGCAGCAGGCGGTCGGCGGGGATCAGGGGCACGGCCTGGCGCAGCGCCTCATTGGCTTTGTAGGTGACGGGGCCGGGCACGGAAATGTGCCAGCCGTTGCGCACCAGGCGGCGGGCCAGATCCGGCCCTTTGCCGAAGCAGTGCCAGAGCAGAGGGTAGCCCGCAAAGCCGCGCGCCTCCAGCAGGGCCAGGGCTTCTTCCTCGGCGTCGCGGCAGTGGATGACCACCGGCAGGGCGCAGGCGCGGGCCAGGTCCAGTTGGTCGGCAAAGGCCTGAAACTGGATTTCGCGCGGGCAGTCCTGCCAGTGGAAGTCCAGGCCGATTTCGCCCACGGCCCGCAGGCGGGGCTCGGCGGCAAAGGCGGCGCGCATGGCCGCAAGGCAGGCCGGGGTGCAGTTTTGCCCTTCGCAGGGGTGGACGCCCAGGACAAAAAAGACCTCTGGATGGGCGTCGAACAGGCCGCGCCGGGCGGCAAAGGTTTCCGGCCCCTGAAAAATGTTGCCCACCTGGCTGAGGCCCACGGCCCTGGCGCGTTCCAGCACGGCTTCGCGGTCCTGGTCAAATTCTTCGCCGTCCAGATGGGCGTGGCTGTCCACGCCGCCGGGGGGCAGGGCCAGAGTCAGGGGATCCACACGGGTGACGGATTTTTTGGACATGGCTACCTCGCAACCGGGCTTTTTACCAACGCCCCGGCCGCAAGGCAAGGCCGCCGCCCCACGTCCTCTCGTGGCTGTGCCCCAAGGCCGCTGCCGTTTGAGGGGGCCGGGGGCGAGCGTCGTCTTCCGGGGCGTCAGGGCTGCGGTGTCGTTTCCCGCGGTTCTGTCTGCGGTTCTTTGCGGTTGCGTTTGTCGGCGTACATGCGGGCGTCGGCGCGGGTGAGGGTGGCGTGCAGGTCCGCGTCCTGGTCAGGGTCAAAGGCGGCCATGCCCCAGGCGAAGCTCAGGGGAAAGCCGGCGATGCTGACGTGCCGCGCCTTGACCTCCATGTCCAGGACGGCCTGGGCCACGCCTTCGGCGGTCATGCCGCGCAGCACGGCGACAAATTCGTCGCCGCCGATGCGGTAGGTTTGCCCTGTCCCCTGAAACTGCCGCACCAGCAGCCCGGCCAGGGTGCGGATGGCGGCGTCGCCCGCCGCGTGACCGCGCTGGTCGTTAATGGTTTTGAGCAGGTTGAGGTCGCAGTTCAGGAGGATGAGGCCTTTGGCCTCGCCCTGCGGATGCAGGCGGCGCATATCCAGCTCAAAGGCGTTGCGGTTGTTCACGCCGGTAAGCAGGTCCGTGTAGGCCAGGCGGCGATAAAGGGGTACGGCCAGCCGTCGCAGCAGCCAGGCCGTAATGGCGGCAATGCCCAGGGCGATGCAGCCCGTGGTCAGGAGGCTGTAGGAAAAGGAGCGGCGCATGCCCGTGGCGAAGCCGTCCAGATCGTATTCAATGACCAGCGCGCCGGGCGCGCCCCGGTCGCCGGGCACGGGCGCGCAGGCGGGGATGATTTTGCCCCAGGGGGTTTCCAGCACCTTGCCTTCGCGGACGGGATGGCCCTCCAGGCAGCGCTGCACCATGGGAAGAACCTCTGGCTCCAGCAATTCGCCGGGATGGCGGAAATCGTCGGCCTCGGGCGGCAGCCCGTCCACCACATAGATGACCCGGCCTTCCGCGTCGCGGCTGGCCGTGTACAGATGGCGCACGGCCGTGAGGTGGCGGGTGTTGGCGAGCATGCGGTGCGTGTTGCGGTAAAGGGGGCCGGATTCATCCGCGCGGCTGCGGATTTCGGTAAGGCTTGCGGGGGGAATGCGCGGGCGCAGCAGGCTGAAGATGGCCTCCGAGCGGTTGACCAGGGTAGCGGTCATGACCCTGGTGAGGGTGCGTTGAAAAATGTAGTGCGTGCTCAAGCCGGTGGCCAGGATGGCCGCCAGAACCACAAGCAGGATGCGGCGTTCCGTGCTGGAAAGAGAAGAGGAGGCGCTGTGCTGCATACGCGGTCCGGCAGGGCAGGTCTGAGCCGTCCTGGCGGACGGTATATTCGCATAGTCTATCGCCCAGGGGCAGGGAAGACAAGGGGGAACCGCCGTCCGCGCGTTTGGGATGGGGACGGATTCAGGCCAGGTGGCAACGCACGCGCCAGCCAGGGGCCAGGGCTTTCCACTCCGGGGGGCATTCCCGGCACAGGGGGCGGGCCTTGGGGCAGCGGGGGTGGAAAGGGCAGCCCGGAGGGGGATTGAGGGGACTTGGCAGTTCGCCTTCCAGGGGGCGGCCGCCCTTGCCGGGCATGGCCTCCGCCAGGGCGCGGCTGTAAGGGTGGGCCGCCCCCTTCAGGAGCGCGCTGGTGGGGGCTTCCTCCACCACCCGGCCTAGGTACATGACGGCCACCCGGGGGCAGAGAAAGTCCACCACGGCCAGATCGTGCGAGATGAAGAGGTAGGCGGGGCCAAAGCGTTCCCGCACGTCGCAGAGCAGGTTGAGCACCTGCGCCTGCACTGAGGCGTCCAGGGCGGAGACGGGCTCGTCGCAGACCACGACCTGCGGCTCTGTGGCCAGGGCCCTGGCCACAGCCACGCGCTGGCGTTGCCCGCCGGAAAACTGGTGCGGGTAGCGGCTGCCCGCATTTTCCAGCCCCACGGTGGCCAGCAGGGATGCGGCCCTGGCCTCCCGCTCCCTTCGGGGCACGCCCTGGGCGGCCAGAGGTTCCGCCACGGAGGCCAGCACCGTGAGCCGGGGGTTCAGGGAGGAGAAAGGGTCCTGAAACACCATCTGGATGCGCCCGGCGGCCCAGCTGGACGCGCCCGCCGGGGGCAGGGGCCGTTCCTCCAGCAGCACCTGGCCCGCCGTGGGGCGCAGCAGGCCGCAGGCCAGCCGCCCCAGCGTGGATTTGCCGCAGCCCGATTCGCCTACCAGCCCCAGGCTTTCCCCAGGGGCCAGGTTCAGGTCCACGCCGTCCACGGCCAGCAGGCTGCCCTGCGCGCCCCAGAGCCCGCGGCGGACGGCAAAGCGGCGGGTCACGCCCTCCAGGCGCAGCAGGGGGGCTTGGGCCGCGGCGGCCTTCACGCCAGCTTCTCCGCCACGCCGGCTTCGTCAAAGGTGGCCATATCGTTGAAAACGGCGGCAGCGCAGCGCAGCAGGTTGTAAGCCACGGCCCCGCCCGTGCCCTCGCCCAGGCGCATCTCCAGGCGCAGCAGGGGCGCGGGCAGCAGATCCGCCAGGCCGGCCGTCATGGCGGCGTGGCCCGGCTCGGCCGAAACGTGGGTGAGGAAGACCGCCGGGGCGGCCTCCGGCGCAATGCGCAGGGCCGCCAGGCAGGCCGCCGTGCAGATAAAGCCGTCTACCAGCACGGGCAGGCGTTCCCCTGCCGCGCCCAGCAGCAGCCCGGCCATGAGGGTCAGTTCAAAGCCGCCCAGGGCCGCCAGCGCGTCCACGGCGTCGCCTTCGCGCAGCAGGGCCGCGTTGGCCGCCAGGGCCTCGTGCAGCACGGCCGCCTTATGGCGCACCATGGCGGGGTCGGCCCCGGCCCCTGGTCCGGCCATGGCCTCCGGCGGCAGGCGGAGCAGGGCGCAGCCCAGGGCCGCGCCCGCCGTGGAATTGGCAATGCCCATTTCGCCCAGGCCCAGACAGCGGTAGCCGCGGCGGGCCAGCTCCCGCGCCAGGGCCGCGCCCTGGCGCAGGCCTTCCAGGCAGGTTTCCCGGCTCATGGCCGGGCCCCGGCTCATGTCCGCCGTGCCGTCGCCCAGGCGGCGGTCCAGCAGCATGGGGTGCGGCGCAAAGGGGCCGCCGGCGCAACCGGCGTCCACCACAAAAAGGTCCATGCCGCCGGTTTTGCACAGGGCGTTGACGGCCGCGCCGCCGCGCAGGAAATTGCGGACCATCTGGCGGGTCACGTCCTGGGGAAAGGGCGAGACCTGCCGGGCCGCCACGCCGTGGTCTCCGGCCACGGTGAGCATGACCGCCGGGGCCGCGCTCAAGGGGCGGCGGCCCTGCAAGGCGTACAGGCGGCGGGCCAGTTCTTCCAGGCGGCCCAGGCTGCCCTGGGGTTTGGTGAGGGAGTCCAGGCGGGCCTGGGCTTCGCGGGTGCGGCTTTCCAGAGTCTGTGGCTCCTCGGCGGGCAGATGCAGGCCGGGGGCGATGGCGTCAAGTGTTGTTGTCATGGGCTTTTCTGTAGCCTGTCGGCGCGGAGGGCGCAAGGGGCGACGGCCAGGGGCGGGCGGATCCGCACCGCACGGCCGGCGGCGCTCGCGCAGGGCGGCGGCCTGCGCTCTGCACAAGGCGCGGCAACGCTCCCGGCGCGGGGTTTTCGGCAACCCGGCGTGCGGGCCGGTCTGCAAAGCTGTGGGGGGAGTTCGTCGCGGCTTCCCCCTTTACGCGGGCGTGCGGCGTGCTTATGTACAAAAAGCACTCCATGCCACTCCGTTAAGGATAGAGCGACCATGTCCCGAACCTGCGCATTTCTGCCTTCCTCTCCCGCCGTCCCGGGCCGCCATGCCGCGCGCTGCCGGGGCGGCCTGCGGCTACGGCTTTTGCTGACGGCCTTGTTCTGCTTTCTGGCGGCCTGGCCCGCCGCGGCCGCGCCGGCGCCCGGCAGCCCCCGCTTCACGCCGGTGGTGCGGGTGGTGCAGGCCGTGGCCCCGGCCGTGGTCAACATCACCAGCACCCATGTGGTGGAGGGGCGGCGTTTTTCGCCTTTGGAACAGTTTTTCGGCTTTGGCATCCCCGGGCTGCCCGGTTTTGAGGAATTCGGCGGCGCGCCCCGGCGGCAGAAGCGGGTGAGCCTTGGTTCCGGCGTTATTGTGGACGGGGCCAGGGGCCTGGTGCTGACCAACGCCCACGTTATCGCCGGCGGGGACGAGATCATGGTCCACCTGCTGGACGGGCGGGAGTTTGCCGCCAAGGTGCGGGGAGCGGATTCCGATTTTGACATCGCCGTGCTGGAGCTGCGCGGCGCGCGCGATCTGCCCGCCGTGCGTCTGGGTGATTCCGACGACATCCTGCCCGGCGAAACGGTGGTGGCCATCGGCAACCCCTTTGGCTTCAACCACACGGTGACCACGGGCGTGGTTTCGGCCCTGGGGCGCACCATTCGCAGCAAAAACGGGGCCTTTACGGACCTGATCCAGACGGACGCGGCCATCAATCCCGGCAACAGCGGCGGCCCCCTGCTCAACCTGGACGGCGTGCTTATCGGCATCAACACGGCGGTAGACGCCAGGGCCGAGGGCATTGGCTTTGCCATCCCCAGCAATAAGGCCCGGCGGGTTATGGCCGATTTGCTGGGTCGGGGCCGGGTGGCCCCGCTCTGGCTGGGGCTGGATCTGCAGGATGTGGACAGCCGCGCGGCCATGGCCCTGGGGCTGCGCGAGGCCAGCGGCGTGCTGGTGACTCGCGTTTTTCCCGACACGCCCGCGGCCGGAGCGGGCCTGACGGCCGGGGACATTCTGGAGAGCGTTAACGGCGCGCCCGTGCGCGACAGGCGCGATTATGCGGATATTCTGCGCAACCAGACGGCGGGCACGCCCCTGCGGCTGCACCTGCGGCGCGACGGCGCGCCCCTTGAGCGCAGCGTGGCCCCTGCACCCTTTACCGACGCCGCGGCCCGCGAACTTATGGAACGGCGCTGGGGCTTTGACGCCGCCCAGAGCGGGCGGCAGGTGCGGGTGAGCCGGGTGCGGCAGGACGGACCGGCCGCCTTTTTGCGCCAGGGCGACGTGATTACGGCCGTGGGCGCGGCCGCCGTACACAGCCTGGAGGATCTTCTGCAGGCCTTTCGACGGGAACGTCTGGCCGGTCAGGTGCTCTTGCAGGTGGCGCGGGGGGGCAAAGGCTACTACGCGCGCCTGACGCCGTAACCGGGCCGGGCGGCCGGAATTTTTCTGTGCGGCGCGCGGCGGAACCCCCTATGGGGCCCTGCGCCCCCCATGAAAAAAGCGTGATTTTTCCACAGGGAAAAGCGTTTGAAATTTCAGAATGTTTTAGCCCCTTCATCAGCCGGGGGGATGGTCCTTCCGGCCAAAAAGCCTTGGCGCGCGCTGGGTTGCGGGCGGTCAGGGCTCGGCACTTGACAGGGTGGGGGGCTAAAGCTATCCATTGCACAAGCGGATTTTGGCCGCTGTACTACATGGGCAGAACTACTGCCAATCCGGGAGGACACCATGGGTTACAATGTGAATGTTGATGCTGAAAAGTGCGTGGGCTGTGGCGAATGTGTGGACGTTTGCCCCGTGGAAGTTTACGAGATCAAGGACGGCAAGTCCGAACCCGTGAACGCCGAAGAATGCCTGGGCTGTGAATCCTGTGTGGAAGTGTGCGAGGCCAGCGCCATCACCGTTGAGGAAAACTAGAATCCGACTGCGGTGGAATCGGCGGTCGCGCCTGTGGGCGCGCCCGTCCGCGGCACGGGGCGCAGTCCCTCGCCGATCCATTTGTTGAAGTGCCGCCCGGCGCGCGCGTCTGGCGGCATTTCCCTACTTTTGCCACAGGAACGTCATGATCCCAGATCTGAGCGCCATATTTGCCCGCTATGAGGCCCTGCGCCAGGAGGCCGACGGCCTCTTTGGCCGGGTGCGCGACCAGTACCCCCAATGCGTCGCCTGTAAAGAGGGCTGCAGCGATTGCTGTTACGCCCTGTTCGACCTCTCTCTGGTGGAGGCCATGTACGTCAACCGGGCCTTTGCGGCGCACTTTCCCCATGGCCCGGAGCGTTCGGCTGTGCTGGAGCGCGCCGCCGTGGCGGACCGCCAGGCTACGCGCCTTAAGCGCGACCTTTACCGGGCGGAAAAAGACGGCGAGGATCCCGGCCGCATCATGGAGCGCGCCGCCCACCTCAAGCTGCGCTGCCCCTTGCTGGGCGAGGATGAGCGCTGCCTGCTCTACGCGGCCCGGCCCATTACCTGCCGGGTTTACGGCGTGCCCACGGCCATCGCCGGTCAGGGGCATGTGTGCGGTTTTTCGGCCTTTGCCGCGGGCAAGGCCTATCCCACCATTCATATGGACAAAATCCAGCAAAGGCTGGAAGACCTGAGCCTGGACCTGGCCCGCGCAGTGCAGACCCGCTTTACCGAGCTGCACGAGGTTTATGTGCCCCTGTCCATGGCGCTGCTCACCCGCTACGACGAGGCCTACCTGGGCATTGGCCCGGCAAAGCCGGAGCAGGAGTGAGCGCGGCCCCGGCGCGGGCCTGACACAAGGAGTCGGCATGTTCGGCAATATTCCCGCAACGGTTTTTCGTGACGGCACGCCGCAGCGGCTTACGCCTGAAGAAGAAGCCCTTAAGCGCGAAATTTACGAAAAAATGCAGCCGCGCCGGCGCAAATTTGTGGACCGCATCGGCTACGACAACTGGGATCCTTTCCAGAAACCCAACGATCCCCTGGACCTGCGGACCGACGTGACCCGCCGGACCACCCAGCAACTGGTCAGCGAGTTTCTGCGCTATGCCTCCAGCAAGGGGACAGTGGGCAAGGACTACGCCAAAGGCGCCACGGAATGCGCCCTGGGCGTCATCAACAAGGACGACAAGTACCTGGGCATCTTTGAATTCTGCCTGTGGTACCATGATCTTCTGCAAAAAGAGGGGCACAGGCTATGAAAGCGCGTTACGACGACCTGGACGAATACATTGCGGACCTCAAGGCGGAAATCGCCCAGAATGAGCAGTGCGCCACCCACTACTACAATCTGGGACTGGCTTTGCTTACCAAGCGCGACTTCGTAGCCGCCGAGGAGGCCCTCCTCAACGCCGTGCGCAACTCGCCCCATCTGGCCGAAGCCTATGTGCAGCTGGGCGGCATTTGCCTGGAACGCGGCGACCTGGACGGCTGCCTGCGTTACAACGAAGAGGCCGCCAATTGCCGGGCCAAATTCCCCGTGCCCTGGAGCAACATCGCCTTTGTCCACCTGCAGCGCGGCGAACCGGACAAGGCCGTCACGGCGCTGAAAAAGGCCCTCAAGTGGGATCCGGATTTTGTTCAGGCCCAGAACGCCCTGGCCACCGCCTATTACATGCAGGGCGAGGTCCAGGCCGCCGAGGAGCAGTGCCGCAAAATCCTCGCAACCCACCCCGGCTTCGCCCCGGCCTGGAACAACCTGGCCCTGGCCCTCTTTGACCAGAACGACGCCCCTGCCGCCGCAGACGCCGCGCGCAAGGCTGTTGAGCTCGGTTTTGACGTGCCCCAGGGCTTCCGCGAGGAGCTGCGCGCCGCCGGGCAGGAAGTGTAGACGTAGGCGGCGGGTGCGGGAAGGGAGGCATATGGCCCTCTCCTTCAAAAAAACTTTTTTCTGCGCAGGGTGGCAAGCGTACCCTGCATGCCACTGCAAAGGCGCGGCCGGGAGGGATCCCGACCGCGCCTCTGGCATTTTTGGTGCGTGCGTCCGGCCGTGCCGCCGCCGGAGCGCCGGGGCGGGGCGTTACTCTTTTTCCATTTCGCGGCCGCGCTGGTCCGCAGCCAGGACGGCTTCCACCAGAAGGCCGGCAAGCCCTGCCTGGTCCAGAACGTTGACGCCGGCAATGGTCAGCCCCGCCGGGGAGCAGACTTCGTCGCGGAGCCGGATGAGGTGCTTGGGGCTTTTTTCGGCCATAAGGGCGGAGCCGGAAAAGAGAGCCACCACCATTTGCCGGGCCTCAGCGTGCTGCAGGCCCAGGGTGACGCCCGCCTGAACAAGCCCCTGCATCATGCCGAAGACATAGGCCGGGCCTGCGCCGATGAGGGCGGAAAAAGCGGTGAATCTGGCCTCCGGCAGGGTAACGCACAGACCCAGGCCGCCGAAGACCTGGAGCAGCAGATCCCGGACGTCGGGGCTGAGGGCGGGATCCTCAAAGCAGAAGGCGAACACGCCCTTGCCCACCAGGGCCGGCGTGTTGGGCATGCAGCGCACCACGGGGCAGCGGCCCTCCACGGCGGCGGTCAGCTTGGCCATGTTCACGCCCGCCGCTACGGAGACCAGCACCTTGTGGGGGGTGAGGGCCGGGCGCAGTTCTTCCAGCACGGCCGCCGCCTGGTACGGCTTGACGGCCAGCACGATGACGTCGGCCGCAGCGGCCACGGCCCGGGCGTCCGGCAGGGCGCGCACGCCCAGCGCTTCCAGGGGGCGCAGCTTTTCCCTGCTGCGGTTGCAGCCGCAGAGGTCATACGCCTTATGCCGGGCCAGGCCCGCCAGAATGGCCCCGCCCATATTGCCGCAACCCACACACCCCACGCTGATGCTCATGGTTTTTACTCCACAATTTCTAGTCCGTTAAAGAAATAGCCCAGCTCAAAAGCCGCGGTTTCGGGCGCGTCCGAGCCGTGCACGGCATTGGCCTCAAGGCTTTGGCCGTATTTGCTGCGCAGGGTGCCGGGCGCGGCCTTGGTCGGGTCCGTAGCGCCCATCAGGGCCCGCCAGCGGGCGATGGCGTCCTCGCCGCGCAGGGCTGCGCAGACCACCGGGCCTGAAGACATGTAGTCGGTCAGGCTGTCAAAAAAAGGCCGCTCGCGGTGCACGGCATAGAATTCGGCGGCCTGAAGTTTGGAAAGCCGCAGGCGCTTGAGGCCCACAATGCGCAGGCCCGCGGCTTCCATGGCGGCCAGGATCTCGCCGCAAAGGTTGCGGGCCACGGCGTCGGGCTTGACAATGGCAAAGGTGGTTTGTTGCATGGGTCACTCCTTGTTGGGGTGGATGGGGGGATGGGCGTAGTGCTGCCGCGCCCAGTGCCAGACAAGCCGCCGCAGGGGCACCAGGGCCACGCCGCCGGCGTCCGGCCAGGCGCGCAGGGCGGCCAGCGTTGCGCCATAGGGGTGGCCAATGGCCACGGCCCAGCCTTGCCGCCGCGCCGTACGGGCCGCCGCGTCCAGCGCCTGCAGCACGGCCCGCGTCTCCCGGCGCGTGTCCAGAAAAACGTCCCGCGCGACGGCGATCAGGCCCGCCTCCCGCGCGGCGGCGGCCAGCCGGGCCTGCGGACGGGTAACGCTGTCCAGCACCAGGTAGCCCCGGCCAGCCAGAAGGGCGCAAAGGCGGCGGCAGGCATCCGCATTGCCGGTAAAGGCCGAGCCCATGTGGTTGTTCAGGCCGATGGCCGTAGGCAGGCTCTGGAGGTCTTCTTCCAGGGTCAGGGAAAGGTGGTGGGCATCCATGTGGGTCAGCAGAGCCCCGCGCCCAGGGTCGGGCCGCCTGCCGTCCGGGCGGGGCAGGGCCTCCATAGGCAGGTGGACAAGGCTGTCCATGCGGCGCTCTTCAGCCAGGCGCGCGGTTTCCGCGGCCAGGGGCGCGTGGGGCCAGATGGCCAGGGTCACGGGAAAGGGCAGGGCCGCCAGGGCCTGGGCCGCTTCCAGGCTTTGGCCCATATCATCCATGACCACCGCCATGGCCGGCAGGGCCGGGGGCTGGGCCAGATCCATAAGGACGCCTTCGCGGCCAGGGAAATGAAAACTGTGGCTTGCCCGGCCGTTGACGCGGATTTCCAGTACGCCCGCGCGGCTCCAGACCACGTCCGGCACGCCGGCAGCGGGGGAAGCGGGCCAGGCCGTGGCCCGCACGGCCGCCAGCAACGCGAGCCCCAGACGGAGCGGCGCGCAGGGGCCGGTGACGGTGTAACGGCGTGGGGTAATGTCTTCCCGCAGGGGGAGGTCCGCCGGGGCGTCCTTGGGGGGCACAAGGGTGCGCTGCCAGCGCGCCCGCGGCAGAGCCAGGGGCAGGGTTTGCGCCACCAGGGCGTCCAGGCGGCCCATGGTGTCTGCCCTGGGCACGGTTGTGGGCAGAGGGGCAGGCCCCAGGAAGGGGGCGGCGTCCTGCGGCGGCCCCGACGGCGGCGGGGTGAAGAAAATCCAGACCAGCAGGAAGCACCCTGTCAGCCAGGCAAGCCCGCCCAGAAGCAGACGTGTGGAGGCCGCAAGGCCCGTGGCCGACAGCGCCGGGCCGAGACGATGGGCGGCCCGGCGAACGGGCTGCTGGCCGGGCCGGGCCGCCCCCCGGCAGATCCGGGCGTTGCGGGGAGCGGGGGAATCGTGCTGCCGCATGCCCTCTACCCTAGTTGCGCAGCTCCCGCATTCTGGGCAGGCCTTTGACCAGCTGCAGGCCCATGCGCAGCTGGTTGTCGCGGGCCATCTGCTCTTGCACGTCGCCCTTGCTGTCTTTGGCCTTGGCCGGTTTCTTGGCCTTGCCGTTCTCCAGGTGCCGGTTGAGGTCCTGCTCGCGCAGGAGGAAGCGGGCGTCCTTATCCTCGGCGCGGGGCTGCTCAAAGGGGATTTCCAGATCCGGCACAATGCCCTCGGCCTGGATGGAGCTGCCGTTGGGCGTGTAGTAGAGGGCCACGGTGAGCTTGAGGCCGGAGCCGTCGGCCAGGGGGATGATGTTCTGCACCGAGCCCTTGCCGAAGGAGCGTTCGCCCACGATGAGGGCGCGCTTCTGGTCGCGCAGCGCGCCGGCCACGATTTCCGAGGCCGAGGCGGAACCCGCGTTGATCAGCACCACCATTGGCACCCGCACGTCGCTGCTTTGCTTCTTTGCCGTGTAGACGCGCTCGGTATTCTCGCGGCGGCCCTTGATGGAGACGATGGTGCCCCCTTCAAGGAAAGCGTCGCTGACGTTGACGGCCTGGTCCAGCAGGCCGCCGGGATTGTTGCGCAGGTCCAGGACAATGCCTTTGAGGCCGCCCTGGGGTTTGCTTTCTTTTTCCGCGGCCTTGAGGGCCTCATGGAGCTCCTCGGTGGTGCGCTCGGAAAAGCGGGTGAGGCGCAGCCAGTAGTAGCCGTCCTCCAGTTTTTTGGATTTGACGCTGATGAGGGGGATGGCGTCGCGCACGATATGCACGGTCTGGGGAGATTTGGCGTCACTGTGCAGGATGGTGAGCTCCACTTCCGAACCTTTGGGGCCGCGGATGCGGGAGACCACTTCCTGCAAGGAAAGCTCCTGAGTGGCCTGGCCGTTGATGGAAAGGATCACGTCGCCGGACTGCAGCCCGGCGCGGAAGGCAGGGGTATCCTCAATGGGCGTGACCACGGTCACCTGGCCGTTTTCCATAGAGATTTCAATGCCCACGCCGAAAAATTCGCCGGAGGTGGTCTCCTGCATTTCTTTGTATTCATCGGCGCTCAGGAAGGTGGAGTGGGGGTCAAGCCCCTGCAGCATGCCTTTGACGGCGCCGTTGATGAGATCCGCCTGGGTGACGTCGCGTACATAATAGCGCTCCACCAGGTCGAGCACCTGGCTGAAGCGTTTGAGGGCCTCGTATTTGTTGGGGGCCTCTTTGGGCGGTTCCTTTTTGTCGGCACCCAGCGCGGGGCCGTGCAGAACGGTCAGTCCAAGGCACAACACAAGGCAGAAACGGGAAAAAACGCGCATGACCATGCTTACCCCACACGATGGGAATTTGACGCCGTGCCCCGTGGATAACGATGCGGGCGTACATCGGCGGATACTGACCCTTTTCAGCGCAAATTGCAACGGCGCGGGCACCACGGGGCCCATGCCCGCGCGGCTTTTGGACCGCCGGCTGACGCATTGCGCGCGCAAGGGCGCGGCAGCTGTCGGGATTATTGCGCAAGGCCGGTTCAGCGGACGACGTAGCGCGGGCTCATGGCCCGCAGCAGGTTGTCGAACAGGCCGTCCAGCCCGCTGACGAATACGGCCACATGCTCGGCCAGCACTACCAGCAACAGCCCGGTAAAGAAAAAGCCCACCCCGATCTTGATGGGAAAGCCGAATTCCATGATGTGGATCTGCGGCGAGGTGCGCGAAACCAGCCCCAGGGAGACCTCCACCAGAAAAAGGGCAACCATGACCGGGGCCGCAATCTGCAGCGCCAGCACAAACATCTGCCCGGCCAGATGAAGAATCTGGTCCAGCACCACAGAACCCAGCAAGAGCCCCCCCGGCGGCACCAGCTTGAACGAGGCCGCAAAGCCCCGCAGCATGTAGAGGTGCCCGTTGAGGGCCAGAAAGGTCAGGGCCGTGACCATCCAGAGAAAAAAGGCCGTGATGCCCGTCTGGTTGCCGGTAAGGGGGTCGGCGAAGTTGATCATGGTGAAGCCCATCTGGAAGCCCAGCAGCTCCCCGCCGGCCTGCACGCCCATAAACAGAAAATTGACGGCCATACCCAGCACCATGCCCAGCACCACCTCGCCCAGGAGCATGAGGACCAGGTCGAAGGGGTGCTGCGGCAGGGGGGCCTGCACCGCTAGGCCAGGCCAGATTCCCAAGGAAAGCACAATGGTTATGGCGGCCTTGACCTGCACCGGGATGTTGTTGGTGGAAAAAATGGGCAGCATGAAGACCACGATGCTCACCCGCATGATGGTGAGCAGCAGGCTGAGCATGTCCGCCGGGTTGTAGTTGAAAACATCCATGCCGTAACTTCTGCAAAAAGGCTGCCAAAAAGGGCGTCAGCCCTGGGACGGCATAAAAAAAGCCGCCCTCCCGAGGGGGGGCGGCCGTACTGCCGAAGCAGGCGCGAACTAGTGGGCGATCACGCGGAAGTCGTCGCGGCGGTTCTTGGACCACGCGGCTTCGTTGTTGCCCTGAACGGCCGGGTTTTCCTTGCCGTAGCTGATCATCTCAAGCTGGCTGGGGTTCACGCCCAGCATGACCATGTACTCGTAGGCGGCGCGGGCGCGGCGTTCGCCAAGGGCGAGGTTGTACTCCTGGGTGCCGCGTTCGTCGCAGTTGCCTTCGATGCGCACGCGGATGGAGGAGTATTTCTTGAGCAGGTCGGCCTTGGCCTTGAGCATGTCTTTGTATTCGGCTTTGATGTCGAACTTGTCAAAGTCAAAGTACACGCGGGCGTCGGTGATCTGCTGGATGGCGGCGCGCATTTCAGGGGTCATGCCGTCATCGTAGCCGGGTTCGCTGGTGGTTTTCTTCGCGCAGCCGAAACCGGCGGCAAGGGCCATGACCAGAGCGAGAATAAGAGCGTAGCGTTTCATTGTGTCCTCCTGAACAGCTCATTCTCCGAAAAATATGTTACCTTTCCTTTCTTCACACACACGAGGCCGTTTTGCCCTCGCATATAAGATGGTATCTGCAGTGAGAGTTTTGTCAAGAAGCGTGAGGCCTCTTTCGGCGCACTTTGTAAAATATTTTTTACCCGGTCGCAAAAAACCGCGCGGATCAAGGCGTTGCGGCCGGGTTTTTTCCGTCTACTTTCCGGCCCCCGGCATGCCCCAGCGCGGGAAGGAGGCGGGGCCGCCGCCCGTGGGCACGCGCTTGGCGTCGCCGCCGTGCCTGGTGGTGAGGTAAATGCCGCGGCCGCCGCCCCTGGTGGAGGCAAAGGCGATGAAGTAGCTGTCCGCGCAGAAGGAGGGCTGCTCGTCGCTGCCGGGGCCGAAGGTGATCTGCCGTTCCATGCCCGTGAGCATATCCTGCACGAAGATGCGGTGGCCGAAGTCCGTCATGCGGCTGTAGACCACCAGGGTGCCGTCGGGCGAGAGGTTGGCCTCGGTATTGTAGGTGCCGTTCATGCTCACGCGGGTGGTGCTGCCGGAGCTGAGGTCTTTGAGGAAGATCTGCGGCCCGCCCAGCCGGGAGGAGGTAAAGGCCATCTTGGTGCCGGTTTTGTCAAAAGTGGGCGACACATTGATGGAGTTGCCCTGTTCCAGCACCCGTTCCTTCTGGAAAACGTGGTTCAGCTGAAAAATGACCGGATACTTGCCGTTGGAAAGGGCCACGGCCACCTTGTTATCAGGCATGAAGGCGGGGCCGATGACCACGTTGCCGGGAAAGCGGATGCGCTGCACCTTGCCGGTGGAGCGGTCCCACACGCCCAGGGCGTGGGATTTCTGGTCAATGTGGGTAAAGACCACAAAGCGGCCGTCGGGCGACCAGGCCGGGGACATGGATTCGCCGGGCAGGTTGGTGATCTGCCGCAGATCCCGGCCCGTGGGCTTGACCAGCCAGACGTTGGCGCTGAGTTTGCCGGTCTTTTTCACAAAGGCGAGGGTGGAGCGGAAAAAGGAGCCGTTGCCCGTCAGGGCCTCCAGCAGGTCGGCGCAGAAGCGGTCGGCCACTTCCGGCAGGTCGCGGGAGGAAACCTTGGGGTACTCCTTGCCGAAGAGCCGCCCCCCCGTATTGGTTTCAAAGGCGCGGATCTGCACCGGCCTGGTGCCGCTGTCGCCCTCAGGCCAGAACGTGGTCACCACAATGTCGGAGCCGGCCAGCTGAAAGCGCTTGAAGTCCAGGCTCGGCGGTTCGTAGCCCGCTAGCAGCACGCCGCCCAGCACGGCCTTGGGGTCCGTAAGGCGCATAAAGGGCAGAAAGCTCAGGTTTTGCTCCACGATTTTTTGCAGATCCGCGCCCATGCCCGCGGCCTGCGTCTGCGGCCCCTTGATGGGCGCGGCCAGGGCCAGATTGACGATGTTCTGGCCGGGGCCGTAGATATCCACGCGCATGGCGGCCTGCGCGCCGCCCTCCAGGGCCAGCCAGAGCCCCAGGATGAGGAGAAGCAGATGTTTTTTCATGGCGTTCCCATTCCTTCCTTACCGTAGCGGTCTTAAAATCCTGCGTTGAGAAAATCCGTCTGCGGCGCGCGGCAAAGCCCCGCCCAGGCGCAGGCCCGCGCACCGTTGCCGGAATCGGCCGCGGCGGGGCGGTCCGCCCCTTCAGGGACGGCGCAGCACAAGGGTCAGCTCCAGTCTGCCGCCCAGGCCCGGCGGGGGCGGCGGCACGCTGCCCGCCCGGCGTATGCCGAGCCGCACATACCTGTCAAGCAGCTTGTCGCCCGTATCCTGCAGCACGCTGAAATCCTTGATGGCCCCGGTTTGCGGGTCCACTTCCAGACGCACGGGCACGCGGTATTCGCCGGGCGCAGTCTCCGCCGGAATGACGATGTGCTCGCGCAGCCGCCAGGAAACGGCGCGCAGGTAACGCCGCCGGGCCGCGGCGTCACTGCGCTCTGTGTCCGCTGCGCTCTTCCGGGCGGAAGCCGCGGCAGGGGCCGGAGCAGCAGGGGCCGGTGCGTCTTGTGCGGCCGCCGGCGCGGTATTGCGGTCCTCGGTCTTGGAGAGCGCGGGCCGTCCGGCCTTGTCGGGGGCGGCGGGCGCAGGGGGCAAAGGCGGTGCGGCGGGCGCGGAAGCCGAGGCGGCCCTGCCCTGGGCCAGAGCCTCGGCCCGTTCGCGGGCGCGGGCTTCGGCCGCAGCGGCGCGGGCGTCGCTCAGGGCGGCTTCGGCCTTGGTGCGGGCGCGAACCTCGGCGCGCAGGGCCTCTTCGCTGCTGGGGGCTGTAACTCTGGGTTTGCCCTTGGGCGTGCCGGTCCAGAAGGCCAGGTGCACGTCCAGGGGCTGGGCGTAGGGCGGCGTGCCGTATCCGCCCCCCTGGCGCACGGCCCCGCAGGCGGAAATATCCAGCGCCTCCATGCCGGAGGCGCGCACCGGGGTGCAGTCCGTCACCGCGCCCCGTCCGTCCACCCGCACCTTCACCTGGACCACAAAGTCCCCTTTGAGGGCGGGCGGTGGCGCCCATACGGTCACAATCTTTTCCAGCATTTTTGCGGCGTAGCCGCCGCTCTGGTCCACAGCCACGGCAGCGGCGGCGCGGGCCTGGGGCAGAGCGGGGCCCCACAGGCCGAGCAGCGCGCCCGCCATAAGGCAGGCCGCCGCTGCCGCAACGGCGAAAGCGCGGTGCAGTGCGGTGGGAGAAGGCATGGCGTCCGTCCTCCTCTGATGGTTGTGCGGCCCCGCGCGCGGCGGCGCAAAGGCCGACGCTAGCGCCCCATGAGCTCGTCCAGGGTGAACACCAGGTCCAGGTCAGTGTATTCCGCCGAGGGCGGCGGGGGGAACTGGCCGCTCTGGCTGGTGCGGATAACGGCGTTCACCGCCGAAGCGTCAAACTGGGCGTTGCCTGAGCCGCGCGTCACCGTGGTCTGCTGCACGCGGCCCTGCATGTCCACCTTTACATTGACCACGCAGACCAGGTTGACGCGCCCGGCCGAGGCAAAACCCCAGTTGGGGCGCACGGCCAGCATGACCTGGCCCATATATACGTCGCCCAAGCCCCCGCCGCCGGGGCCGGAACCCTCCCCCCCGCCGCCGCCGCGGTTGCCGCCGGCCCGGCGCTGGGCCTGGGCCAGGGCCTGCTCCACAGCGTTGCCCCGGTCACCGGAGTCAGCGCGGGAAGAGGCCTTGCGGGCGTGCTGCAGGGCCGCGGCCACAGGGTCAACAGCGGAACTTTTGCCGTTTTTGTCCGCCTTTTTGCTGGGCTGCGGTTTGGCCGGTTCCGGTTTTTTCGTCTCTTTGGGGGCTTCCTTTTTGGGCTCTTCCTTGGGCTTGGGCTTATCCTGCTTTTTCTGGGCGATGGGCTTGGCGTCTTCCTTGGGGGCGGGCTTAGGCTCCGGTTTGGGCTCGTGCTTGGGCTCTGGCTTGGGTTCGGGCTTTTTAACGGGCGCTGCTTCCTGCCGGGGCGTGGGCGGCAGGGGGGAGGGCTCCTTGACTTCCACCCGTTCGGGGGCGGCCACTTCGGCCTTGGGCGCGGGCGGCGTAGGGGCCAGGGGGCCCGCGCCGGGCTGGCCCATATGCCCGAGGATGGGCGAGGGCGTCCGGTTGCCGCCGGGCGCGCCTTCCACCAGGCTGATCATGACCGGCGGCGTATCCAGGCGCACCGGCGGCCGGTTGGGCCAGAACCAGATGAGCAGGAATACCGCCAGATGCAGGCAGAAGGAGAGGACATAGGAGGCCATGCGCATGGCGTTACCTGGAGCGGCGGCCCTGGCTGCGGTTGCTGCCGGCGGGGGCGGCGTCTTCGGGCTTTTCGGCGATGATGCCGAGCTTTTCAATGCCCACGGCCTTGATGTGGCCCATGACCTCTACCACTGTGCCGTAGGGCACGGCTTTGTCCGCCTGGAGGAAGAGGGTCTTGTTCTTTTCTTTGACCAGGCGCTGCAGGTAGCCTTCCAGGTCTTCCATATTGTCCACGGCGTATTCATCCAGATAGATTTTGCCGTCGTTGCGCACGGTGAGCACCATATGGTCCGCGTCGGTGGGCAGAACCTCCACCTGCTTGGTCTGGGGCAGGTCCACATCCAGGCCCTGGCTCATCATGGGGGTGGCCACCATAAAGATGATAAGCAGGACGAGCATCACGTCCACAAAGGGCGTGACGTTGATGTCCGAAACGAATTTGTTGCCGCCGCCCACGTTCGCGCCCATCTTACATCTCCGTCGCGCCCATGCGCTGCACATGGCGATGGACGTTGAGTTCGCGCTGCACGCGGTTGAGGAACACGCCGGCGAAGTTCACCAGCAGCGTATCCACCTGTGAGAGCTTGCCCATGAAGATGTTGAAGCCGATGGTGGCGGGCACGGCCACGGCCAGGCCGATGGCGGTGGCCACCAGGGCCTCGGAAATGCCGGGGGCCACGGTGGCCAGCGAGGCGGATTTGAGCATGCCGATGGAGTGGAAGGAGCTCATAATGCCCCAGACCGTGCCGAACAGGCCGATGAAGGGCGCGGTGTTGGCCGTGGTGGCCAGCAGGGAAAGAGAGCGCTGCAGCCGCGCCAGCTCGGAACCCACGCCCTGGCGCAAGGCGCGGCGCACGTTATCCACCACCACCTCGCTGCTGTTGCCCAGCTCTTTGGAGCGGTTGAACTCCTGCACGCCCTGGTGGGCGATGTAGTAGAGGGGAGAGGTGGGGTCCGCGCCCAGGGACTGCACGGCGTCGCGCAGGTTGGGGGCTTTCTCAAACTGTCCGGTGCCCGCCAGGGCTTTTTTGTTGGCGGCGGTGAGGGCGATGTATTTCTGGATCATCAGCCCCCAGCTCAGGATGGACATGATGAGCAGCAGAAGCAGCACGCACTTGGCGATAAGGCTGGCTTGAGCGATCATTGAAAAAAAACTGAATTCCATGCGGCCTCCCTGATGACGACCCTCGGCATTGGCGGACACGGCCCCGGCGCGGCATCCTTGCGCGGCGCGCGGCGCTCTGCGGCGGGCTTGGGCGCGAAAGGTGCGGGGCGCGGGGCTGCGGGCCCGCCGGTACTGCGCGCAGAATGCACCGGCGGCTGCAAATTTTCAAGATTTATTTTAGAGTACCGGCTCATCCATGCGGGGCCGCGCAGGTCAGGGGCGGCCCCGCCGCCAGCGAAGCCTGTGTTCACATGTTTAACGCGGAAGTGCAAATGGCAACGCGCAGTTCGGGCAGCTGATTATTGATTGTATAAACAGTCAAGCATAACAGGCTGGTATGGCGGCGGTTTGTTAATGTAGTGAACGCTGGCATGCTTGTTGCTTAAGAGGCGGCGGAACAGAAACCGCAGTGGGGCCGCTGGCCCGCTGCGGGCAGGTCGGCGCGCGCCCAGCGCGGGGGCCTGCGGGATGAATTGACAGCAAATTGCTATGAATTGCGCGGCCCCTCGGGCCCGCGCCCGCGCCGACACTGAGGGGCCGGATGCCCGGTCCTGCAATACATGGAGGTTCCCATGAGTTTGAGCGCCGAAAAAGTTCTCCGCATCAAGAGGATCGTGGCGGTGCTGGCCGTCGGCCTCGGCATCGCCATCGCCTTGATGGATCCCCCCCAGGGGCTCACCCGGCAAGCCATGATCGCCTTGGGCATCGTGGTCTGGGCGGTGTTCTGGTGGATAACCCAGGTGGTGCCGGAATACGTCACCGCCATCATGATGTGCACGCTCTGGGCCGGCACCAAGTGCGTGAGCTTTCGGGTGGCTTTTGACAGTTTCTCCTCGCCCGGCTGGTGGATCATGGTGGGGGCCTTCGGCCTGGGGTCCATTGCGGGCAAAACGGGGCTGCTGCGTCGCATTTCGCTCTGGGTGCTCAGCCTGTTTCCGCCCACCTTCAACGGTCAGGTGCTGGGGCTGCTGGCCTCGGGCACGGTCATCAGCCCGCTGGTGCCCAGCATGAACGCCAAGGCCGCGCTTTCTTCCCCCATCTCTCTGGCCATCAGCGATTCTCTGGGCGTGGAGCGCAAAAGCCCGGCGGCCTCTGGCCTGCTGGGGGCCTGTTACGGCGGCTTTGTGCTCATGGGCCACATGTTCCTGAGCGGCTCCTTCAGCCACTACATCATGATCGGCGCTTTGCCCGCGCCCTATAATCAGATCACCTGGCTGGACTGGATGCTCTGGTCCCTGCCCTGGGGCGTGGTCTGTTTCGCGGCCCTGGCGGGCTTCATCATGCTGCTCTATCGGCCTAAGCAGCCCGTCTCTCTGCCCAAGGGCTACGGCAAGGAGCAGCTCGCCAAGCTCGGCCCCATGACCAGAGACGAACGCATTGTGCTGGCGGTTATGCTCTGCGCTCTGGTCCTCTGGATGACGGAGCTCGTCCACGGCATCAGCGCTTCGGTGGTGGCGGTGACGGCCATGTGCGTGCTGCTGGGCCTGAAGGTCATGACGGCCAAAGATTTTAAGAACGGCATCGAGTGGCCCGCCGTCATGCTCATCGGCTGCGTGTTCAACATGGCCCCGGTTATCAAGGCTCTGGGCATTGACAAGTATCTGGGCGGCATCTTCGGCTCGGTCATTGCCGGCCTGGCGGCCCAGCCCGCGCTTTTTGTCACGGCCATTGCCGTATCCATATTTATCGTCAAATTCCTGGTCACCAACATGACCAGCGCGGCCATCATGTTTTCGCTCATCCTCACGCCCATTGCCGTGCAGGCGGGCATCCACCCCTGGATCATCATCTTCGTGGCCTTCTGCGCGGGCAACATCTGGCTGCTCAAGTACCAGAACACCATCTACCTCTGCGCTCAGTTCGCCACCAAGGGCGAAATGAGCGACCACCTGCCCATGGTCAAGCTCTGCTTTGTCTTCATGGGCGTCGTCATTGTGGGCTCCATCGTGAGCATTCCCTACTGGCGGATGCTGGGTCTGCTGCCGTAGCCCCGCTTCTTCCGGAGTCGTCACCCTACAAGCAAGGAAAGGGATCGCAATGTCCAAAACTCCTCAACTGGTCCAAGGCAACGCGGCCATAGCCCAGGGCGCTTTTTACGCCGGGGCGCGCTTCTACGCCGGCTACCCCATCACGCCTTCGTCTGAAATCGCTGAGATCGCCTCGCGCGATCTGCCCAGGCTGGGCGGCGTGTTCATGCAGATGGAGGACGAGCTGGCCAGCATGGGCGCCATCGTGGGCGCTTCGCTGGCGGGCGTCAAAGCCTTTACCGCCACCAGCGGCCCGGGCTTTTCGCTCATGCAGGAAAACCTGGGCATGGCCACCATCGGCGAAGTGCCCGTAGTGGTCGTCAACGTGCAGCGCTCCGGCCCCTCCACGGGCCTGGCCACCAAGCCCGCGCAGTCGGACATCATGCAGCTGCGCTGGGGCCGCCACGGCGATCAGGAAGTCATCGCCCTCGCCCCGGCCACGGTGCGTGAGTGCTTCGAGCTCACGGTCACGGCCTTTAACCTGGCGGAAAAATACCGCGTGCCCGTAATCCTCGCGCCTGAGGAGGTGGCCGGGCACATGCGGGAAAACCTGGTCATCCCTGAACCGGGCGAGCTGGAAGTGCTCAACCGGGCGCAGCCCGCCTGTGCGCCTGAGGACTACAAGCCCTTTTGCTTTGATGCAGGGGCCGTGGCCCCGCTGCCCCCTTACGGCGGCAAATACGTCTATCATGTGACCAGCTCCATGCACGGCGAAAACGGCTACAGCTGCAATACCCCGGCCAATGCGGCCCGCCGGGTGGCCCAGCTGCACACCAAGCTGGCGCGCGGTCGGGACGAGATCGTCAGAACCCGCTATTTCGGCCCTGAAGACTGCGCCACCCTCATCGTGGCCAGCGGCGTGGTGACCCGCGCGGCCCGCAGCGCAGCTGCCGCGGCCAACGCCAATGGCGGCAGGGTGGGCGTGCTGCAGCTGCAGACCCTCTGGCCCTTTGCGGATAAGGAGCTGGCCGCGGCCGCCCGCAAGGCCTCCCGCGTGGTGGTGGCCGAAATGAACTACGCGGGCCAGCTTGCCGGCGAGGTGAAAAAGTATGTGGACCCCGCCCTGGTGAGGGGCGTCAACACCTACAACGGCAGCATCATGACCCCGGCCCAGATCGCCGCGGCCCTGCAGTAAAGGAGACCTCTCATGGCGCAAGCAATAACCCGTTCGCTTCTGAACACGTCGGCCCTGCCCCTCATGTGGTGCGCCGGGTGCGGCAACGGCATCGTGCTCAACGCGCTGCTCTGCGCGCTGGACGAGCTGCAACTGAAAAAGGAAGAAATCCTTGTGGTCACCGGCATCGGTTGCTGGGGCAAGGCGGACGACTACATCCTCTCCAACGCTCTGCACGTGACCCACGGCCGCGCCCTGGCCTACGCCACCGGCGCCAAGGCCGCCAACCCCGATCTTACGGTCATCGTGCTCATGGGCGACGGCGACGGCACCACCATCGGCGGCAACCATCTTATCCACACGGCCCGCCGCAACATGGATCTCACGGCCATCATCGTCAACAACCTCAACTACGGCATGACCGGCGGCCAGTATTCCGCCACCACGCCTTGCGGAGCCATCACCAGCACCTCGGTGGGCGGCAACCCGGAGCGCGGCTTCGACGTCTGCGATCTGGTGCGCGCCGCCGGGGCCAACTATGTGGCCCGCGAAACCGTGGCCGCCGGCATGCGCCTTAAGAGCCGCATTGTGGCCGGCATCCGCAAGAAGGGCTTTTCGCTCATTGAGGCCATGAGCCCCTGCACCACCCTGTTTGGCCCCCGCAACCAGCTGAAGACGCCCGTGGCCATGCTGCGCAGCCTGAAGGAGCGCGGCGTCTCCCAGTCCAAATTCGACGCCGCGGAAAACGCCGCCGCCCAGGGGCTGTTTGTGACCGGCGTGTTTGCGGATAAGGACGTGCCCGACTTCAGCGCAAGCTACGAGGCCGAGCGCGCGGTCATTACCGGCAAAGGAGGAAAATAAGATGGCGCATTTTGAAGTGTTGATGGCCGGCACCGGCGGCCAGGGGCTGGTCTTCTGCTCCTCCTTCCTGGCCGAGGCCGCCATCGGGACCGGCAAGAACGTGGTGCAGACGCAGTCCTACGGCATCTCGCAGCGCGGCGGGTTCATCTCCGCCGAGGTCATTGTGGACGACGGGGAAATCCTCTTCCAGCAGGTGACCAGACCGGACATCGTCATCGCCCTGAGCGAAGTGGTGGGCAGCCGTTACGACGCCGTGGACTGCCCCGTGGTCTACGATACGGATCTCATGCAGCCCCGCAGCTTCCCCAACTGGATCGGCGTTCCCATGCTCCAGATTGCGGAGGCGGCAGGCGCTGCCAAATCCGCCAACCTTGCCGGTCTGGCCGCGGCCATGAAGCTGTGCGGGGCCGTGAGCCTGGAGGATCTCCTGGCCGTGGCCCAGCGCAAGGGCAGGCCCGAAGTGGCTGAAAAAAATATGGAAGTGCTGCGGCGCGGCGCGGAGGCGGCGCAGGCCGCCGGGAGGGCCCAATAATGAGCGCGGAAAAGAAAACGTTCACCGTCCGCGTCAATGCGGAACGGTGCAAGGCCTGCGGCTACTGCAAGGAAATGTGCCCCAAACAGGTCTATGACTTCGGCGAAGAACTGAACGCGGCGGGCTACAAATACATGGCCGTAGTGGCCATGGAACGCTGCATCGGTTGCCGCACCTGCATGATGGTCTGTCCGGACTTCGCCACGCAGGTGGACGACAACGACTAGCTCACCCCCACCCCCGGCTGTCCCGGCGGCGGTCTTCCCACGCCGCCGGGAGGCCCGCCGCTGGGGCGGGCTGCCGGGCCGGCGGCATTGCCCATACCCCACCCTCACACGCGCCGCCGCAGCCGGACAGGCCCGAGAACCCCGGCCGCGGCGGCGCAAACCGCCCCTGTGGGCGGCCATTACAAGGATTTGCAGCATGGCCTACGCAACGTTTGAGGAACTGGAAAAAAAGGTTTTCGCCAAGGCCCGCAAGTGCCGGGCGGCTGTGGTGGAAGCTGCGGACGCGCATGTGCTGGAGGCCGTGCGCCATGCGGCGGACGCGGGCCTGGTGGAGCCCTTGCTCCTGGGTAACCGGGCCGCCGTGACGGCCCGGCTGGACGAACTGGGGCTTGCCGACCGGCACTGGGAACTGGAGGACACGGACGCGCCGAACGTCTCCGCCCTGCGGGCCGGGATCGCCGTGCGCGACGGCCGGGCGGACTTTATTCTGAAAGGCCTTATCCCCACGGGCGTGCTGCTCAAGGGGCTGTTTAAGGAAGAGACGGGCTTCCGCACCGGGCGGCTCATTTCGCACATGAACATCGTGCAGGTGCGCACCTACCACAAGCTGCTGGCCCTGTGCGATGCGGCCATCAACATCGCCCCGGACCTGGAGCAGAAGCGCGGCATCCTGCAGAACGCCGTGGACGCCCTGGTGCGCATGGGCGTTGTGCGCCCCAAGGCGGCCGTGCTGGCCGCCGCTGAGACGGTTAACGAAAAAATGCCCGAAAGCGTGGATGCCGCCGCCCTCAAGCGCATGAATCAGGAGGGCCTCATCACGGACTGCGTGGTGGAAGGCCCCATCTCCTACGATTTGGCCGTGTGCCGGGAAGCCGCAGCTACCAAGGGCTACGTCAGCCCTGTGGCCGGCGATGCGGACCTGCTGGTCTGCCCCAACATCGTCACGGCCAATGTGCTCATCAAGTGCCTGCGCCATTCGGCCGAGGCGCTTACGGCGGGCATTGTCATCGGCGGGCGGGTGCCCGTGGTGCTCAATTCCCGCGCGGCCAGCGCTGAGGACAAATACCGGACCATGATTCTGGCCGCCGCGGCCGCCTGAGCCAGGGCCGCTCGCGGCCACAGCTTTCCAACGGCCCGCCCGCGACCGCAACTTCTCAACGGCCCGCCCGTGCGGCGTGGTCCTGTTAAGGATATTTTCCATGCCTCAAGACCATTTTGTGGTGCTCGCCATCAACCCCGGCTCCACCTCCACCCGCCTAGCGGCCTACGAGGACGAATGCCTTCTGTTTGACACAAAAATCAACCATCCGGCCGCAACCCTTAAGGACTACGCCAGCAACGTGGCCCAGTTCCCCCTGCGGCGCGAGGCCATCCGTCGCGCGCTGGAGGAGGAGCGCTTCGACGTGCGGCGGCTTTCCGCCGTGGCCGGCCGGGGCGGCAAGCTCCCGCCCGTGCGCCAGGGCGCGTACCGGGTGGATGAAGGCATGATCGACTTTCTCTCCCACCGGCCTGTGGACGACCACGCCTCCAACCTGGGCGCGCTGCTGGCCTATGACATTGCCCGCCCTCTGGGCGTGCCGGCCTATATCTACGACGCCGTGGTCATGGACCAGCTGGAGGACATCGCCCGCCTTTCCGGCCTGCCGGAAATGCGGCGCAAGGCCTCCTGCCACGCCCTGAACATGCGGGCCATGGCCATCAAGGCCGCCCGCGAGCGGGGCTGGAACCTGGCGGAAAAAACCTGCATCGTCTGCCACATGGGCGCGGGCATCAGCGCCACGGTCATGCACCGGGGCCGGATGATCGACGTCATCACCGACGAGGAAGGCCCCTATTCGCCGGAGCGCTCCGGCGGTCTGCCCAACCGGCAGCTGGTGGACTTGTGCTTCTCCGGCCAGTATGACCGTCTTTCCGCCACCAAGCGCACGCGCGGCCGGGGCGGGCTTATGGCCTATCTGGGCACTAACGACGCCCTGGAGGTGGAGCGCCGCATAGCCGCGGGCGACGCCGAAGCCCGGCTGGTCTATGACGGCATGGCCTACCAGGTGGCCAAACATATGGTCTCTCTGGCCGCCGTGGTGGAGGGCAGGGTAGACTTGCTGGTGCTTACGGGCGCGCTGGCCCATTCCGCCTATCTGCGGGAGCGCATTTTGCCCCGCATCGGTTTTCTCGCGCCCGTGGCCGTGCTGCCTGGCGAAAATGAGCTGGAGGCCCTGGCCTTTGGGGTGCTGCGCGTGCTGCGCGGGGAAGAGCAGCCCCATACCTTTAAGGAAGGCGCGCCCTTCTGCACGGAGGCGTAGCCCCGCCCTCGGCGCGGCGTCAATGCCGGGCCGCGTTCTGCGGTCTTGCGCGCCGCGCCGGCCGGGGGCGCATTGCGGCGGGGCGTTCCGACATTATATATGAAGGGAGCAGGGCAGCGCCCGCAGTGTTCTGGCGGCCGGGCAGCGTGGGCTGCCCCGCGCAGGCCGGCCCATCCAAGCCGGCCCACCCAAGTCGGCCCACCCAAGTCGGCCCACCCAAGTCGGTCTGGCCAGGTTGATTTGGGCGGATCGTCTGGGCGGCCTGCCTTTGAACTCGGTCTGCTCAAGGGCCATATGCCCTGGGACGGCGCAGCCGCGCCGCTGTGGGAGATTCCATGCGTCCAGCCAGTTTCAAGCCCCGCGTTCTCTGCGTTTCCATCTATGAGGATATGGCCCGCCAGGTGCGCCACTACGCCGAGCAGTTCGGCGTGGAGGTGGACGTGTATGAAGGCGGCATCTATAATAACGGCCACATCCAGGCCTTGCGCGCGCAGGGCCGCTACGACGTCATCATCAGTCAGGCGGGCACGGCCGTGGCCATCCAGCAGCTGGTCAAAATCCCCGTGGTGCCCGTTCAGCTTACGGCCAGCGACATCATCAAGCCCTTGCTCGAAGCCCGCGACAAACACCAGAAGCTGCTCTGCATCACCTATGACAGCAGCCTGAGCGCGGATATTGAGGCCCTGGCCGCTTTTGCCCGGCTGGAGTCCTTCACCCAGGTCATCTACCGCAGCGAGGAAGATTTCAACGCCATTATCCGGCGGCTGCCCGACTACGGGGCCATCGCCGTGCTGGGCTTCGGCGGTTGCGTTATTGAAAAAGCCGCCCAGTGCGGCCTGCCGTACTATCTCATCCGCTCCAGCGCCGCCAGCGTGCGTCAGGCCGTGCTTTCGGCCAAAAATATCGTGGAGCAGCACATCAAGGAGCGCACCCGCTCCCGTCGGCTCAACAACATTATCAATTATTCCCTGAGCGGCATTATCAGCGTGGGCGGCGACAAAACCGTGGCCATCTGCAATCGCCCGGCCAAACAGATGCTCAACCTCCACGGCCGCAAGGTGGTGGGCATGGACGTGACCGCCCCCGGCACGCCGCCGGAGATCGGCCAGCTCCTGGGCGACGGCGCGTACACCGTGGACAAGGTGCTGCCCCTTAAGGGCAAAACCTATGTGGTTAACCGCGTGCCCATCCGGGTGCGGGAGCACGACCAGGGCACCATCGTGCTGTTTCAGGAGCTTTCCAAAATCCAGCAGACCGAGGCCGAGGCGCGCGTGCAGCTGGCCCGCAAGGGCCTGGTGGCCAAGTACCATTTTTCGGACATCGTGGGCGGCAAGGATACCCTGGGGCCGGTGGTGGCCGAGGCCAAGCGCTACGCCAAAAGCGCGGCCTCCATCCTTATTGAAGGGGAAACAGGCTCCGGCAAGGAGCTCTTCGCCCAGAGCATCCATAACTACAGCGACAGGGCCAAGGGCCCTTTTGTGGCCCTGAACTGCGCGGCCCTGCCGGAACAGCTGCTGGAAAGCGAGCTCTTCGGCTACGAAGAAGGCGCGTTTACCGGCGCGCGCAAGGGCGGCAAGGCGGGCATGTTTGAGCTGGCCCACCGCGGCACGCTTTTTCTGGACGAAATCAGCGAAATGAGCCTGGCCACCCAGGTGCGGCTTTTGCGCACCCTGCAGGAAAAGGAGATTTTCCGCATCGGCGGCGACCGCGTGGTCAACATCGACGTGCGGATTATCGCCGCCTCCAACCGCGATCTCTACGCCATGGCCCAGGAGGGGGCTTTCCGCCGCGACCTTTTCTTTCGCCTCAATATCCTGCCCCTGCAGATCCCGCCGTTGCGGCAGCGCAAAAGCGATCTGCCCGCGCTGATCCGGCACTTTATTCGCAAAAGCCCGCTGGGGCCGGAACTGCAGACGCCGGACTTCAGCCCGGAAACCCTGGCGGCCCTGGGCGCGTATGCCTGGCCCGGCAATGTGCGCGAGCTGGAACATATCCTGGAGCGGGTCTTCACCCTCTATGAGCCGGGGCAGGACTTCAGCGCGCTGCTTACGGACATTTTGCGGCGGCACTGCCAGCGTCAGTGCCAGGCGGGCGCGGTGGAAACCGATTGCCTGCGCGTGCCGCGCGGCACCCTGGCCGACATGGAGCGCTTTATCATGGAAGCGGAGCTGGCCCGCTGCAACGGCAGCAAAAAAGCCCTGGCCGACGCCCTGGGCATCAGCCGGGTTACCGTCTGGAAAAAATTCAAGACCGCTGAAGAAGAGTGAGCCCGCGGCAGCGCGCGAGTCTGGCGTCAGACGGGCATTTGGGGCGTAAGGGAAACTTTTTGGCGAAAGTATGTTGACAAAGAGGGGGCGTGCGGCTACATTCCGGTTTCGCGACGAGGAACGGTTTTTGGCAACGCAGGGCGGAAAGAAATTTCGCCGGGAACGAAAAAAGCAGTTGACTCTGGAAGCGAAAGGGAGCATAAACGCTCCTCGCGCCGACCGAAAACGGAAGGCGGGGCCGGAAGGCCAAGTGGTTCATTGACAAGTGAATAGCGAGTGGGAAGGAAATCTTTGAGATTCCGATTTTTGCCCATTGGGCAAGAATCTTGTACAGAATTTGAACTGGAGAGTTTGATTCTGGCTCAGATTGAACGCTGGCGGCGTGCTTAACACATGCAAGTCG
>NZ_FNBX01000002.1:0-24099 GCF_900102485.1 Desulfovibrio legallii
GCGCCGGAAGTGGCGGCGTCCACGGCGACCATCGCCGAAGATGCAACGCAGCCCTTCAGCGGCACACTGCCCGCGCCCACGGATGTGGACAGCACGGACACCCCGACCTATGTGCCGCAGGAGGGAACCGTCGGTCAGTACGGCAGCTTTACCCTGGCGGCCGACGGCACCTACACCTATACCCTGAACAACAACTTGGCTGCGGTGCAGGCCCTGGGCGTGAACGAGACCCTGACGGAGACCCTCAGCTACACGGTGAGCGACGGCCACGGCGGCACGGCCAGCAACAGCCTGACCATCACCATCAGCGGGACTAACGACGCGCCCGTCATCAGCACGAACGGCTGGAGCAACAGCGCCGTCGTTACCGAAGACGGCACCGCCTCCATCAGCGGCACGGCGACGGTGACGGATGTGGATGACGCAAGCCACACCTTCACCCTCAGTGCGGGCGCCATCACGGGGCAGACGCTCTATGTGCTGGCCGCCGACAACGAGCAGGGCTACACCGTCAGCGCGGAATCCCCTGCCGATAATGACTACCTTGGCACCTTGAGCGTGGACGGCAACGGCAGCTACAGCTTTACTCTGAATAATGCCGCCGCCTCCGTGCAAGGCCTCAAGGCCGGGCAGACCATCAGCGTCAGCGCCGCCGTGGTGGTTTCGGACGGCTACGGCGACACGGGCAGCCAGAACATCAGCTTTACCATCAACGGCACCAACGACGCGCCAGAGATCACCTGGCAAAAACTGCATTTGCGCGATGCCGGCGTGGGCGCTCAGGGGGTCGGCGGAAAGTTGTCGGGCTACGGTAACAGCCCCACCACGGAGGACAACAATACCAACGACTATGTCGCCCCCTATGCTCAGCGTGTAGAAGTGGAGGGCAGCCTTAGCACAACCGCCAGCGATGCCGATAGTGGAGATACGCTGACTTTCAGTATCGTTACGAACAGCACAAGAGACGATCTCTTGCATTTTGGCAAATCCATCACAACCACTACTTTCAACAACAGTGAGCCAAATCATGTTGAAGGGAATGCCATAGAGGTTAACATCACCAGCGATGCCGTGACGCAAAATGATGTAGGCCAAAATATACAGACTATTGTCACAACCTACGGTACGCTGATACTGAACCAAAATACTGGCGCGTATACCTTTACATTGGATCAAGAGGCCGCCAATCACCTGGCTGCGGGTGAGCGCTTCAATTTTAAATTTGCCACCCAGGTGAAAGACAGCGCGGGCGCGACCGACCAGCACGAACTGGGCGTGTGCATAGAAGGGGCCAACGACGCCCCCACCCTGACCCTCATGCCGCAGGACGGAACCGCCTTTGGTCTGGCCAACGACGGCGCGGCCACGGTGACGGTGAATGAATCCGAAGGGGCGGCGGACAGCACTTACACCCTAGGCACGGTGGCCGGGGCGGATGCGGACAACGGCGCGCAGCTTCACTACGGGCTGCTCACCGGCCATACGGATGTCACCGCCACCCGCGCACCCACGGCCACCTACGGCGAGGCCGTCAGCGACGGCAAGGGCGGCGTATCCCTGGCCGGTCAATACGGCACCCTGACCATAGCCGCGGACGGCACCCTCAGCTATACGGTAAACGCCGCAACCAACGCCTGGAGCGCGGACAAATCCGAGGTGGACCAATTCACCATCCTGGTCAAGGACCAGTATGATGCCTGGACGGCCAAACCCATCGACATCACGGTGCAGGGCCAGAACGACGCGCCCACGGTCAGTCTGTCCGCTGACGGCTTCAGCGTGACGGAAGCGCAAAACAACGCCTATGGCAACCTGAACACGGGGCAGGCCGATGCGCAGCCATGCACGCTCACCACGCTCACGGCCACGGACGCGGAAGGCGATGCGGTTACCCTCGGGCTTAAGGATGGGAACACGAGCTCTTACGTCGGCAACGGCGGCACGGTTTCCGTCACGGGCCAGTACGGCACCATCACCCTCAACGCCGACGGCACGCTTTCTTATCTGGTGAACAATACCAAGGACGGCAAGGCCAACGCCCTCACCGAAGGGGAACAGGGGAACGACACTTTTACCCTGCTGGTCAAGGACAGCAACGGCGCGGTGACGGAGCAGACCTTTACCGTGCGCGTCAATGGCGTGAACGACGCACCCTATATTTTAGACGCGAAATCCTTGAGCATGAACGCTGTCACGGAAGACGCCGCTACCGCCGTTTCCGGGCAATTCGCCGTGGCCGACCCCGAAGGCCAGGCCATGACCTTCTCCATCAGCAACGCCCATGACCTTGACGCAAACACTTGGGTCAAAGATTCCTATGAAGTTTCGGGAGATGACGCGCACGAGGGCTGGACGGCCATAGATACCCAATACGGCACGCTCTACCTCAACCCCGGTAACGGCGAGTACACGTTTGAGCTGGACAATAACGCCCAGGCGGTGCAGGCGCTGAAAGACGGCGAGACCCGGACGGTAGAATTCGGCATTGTGGTGGATGATACCGATACTGCGGACGGCAAGTTGCAGTTCCGGGCTACCATCACCATCAACGGGACTAACGAAGCGCCCACGGTGGCGGCAGACACGGCGGACGTCCAGCTTGACTTGACGGAATCGGGCAAAAGCGGCGACATCGGCACGGACTTCGCCAACGGCAGAAACGGCGACGACGCCAAGGGCACGGACACGGATTCCGGCAGCTTTACCGTTAAGGATGTGGACGGCGGCTCATTGCATCTGGCTGGCCTGACGCTTAAGGACGGCGACGGCGCAGCCGCCGTCCTCACGGCCAGCAGCACAGATGCCGCTACCGGCGCAACCACCTACCACACCGCCTACGGCGACCTGACCCTCACCCCCACCACCAACGATGACGGCAGCGTCACATATGCCTACAGCTTTAATCTGGACAATGCCTCCGCCGCCGTCAACGCGCTGGACGCAGGGGAAACCCGGTCCCTCACCTTCACCGTCAGCGTGGACGACGGCCAGGGCGGTACGGTGGAGCAGCCGGTGACGGTCAGTATCAATGGCGTCAACGATATCACCCTCATGGGCTGGAGCAGCGTGGGCCTGCAGGAAGATGGGGACGCCACGGCAAGCAACTTCATTCCCGGCAAGAATACCGGCGCTTCCCCGGCGGATGCCGAGGGTGATACGCTGGTTTACGGCGTGGCCGGGCTTACGGACGGCAAGGATTCCTGGAGCGTGGTGCGTGGCGGGCTGGACTACACGGGCGAACACGGCGGGCAGACCCTGGAGGTGGCCGCCGAAAAAACCGTTGACGGGCAGACCACCTACCGCGGCGAGACCGTCGAAATCCTCACCACGACGACAACGGACGAAAGCGACGTCGACCACCAGCTTGTGGTCACCAACTACGGCGTGCTGGACCTGAATACGGCCACCGGCGAATACACCTTCACCAAGGGCACGCCGGAAAACAGCGCCGCCTTGTCCGCGGCGCTGCACAAGGCCTACGGCGAGGGGGCGGACATCAGCACCGCCCTGCAGACTATTACGAGCAATATCAATAGCCTGGGTGCTGGCGAAAAGCTCTCCTTCAGCTTCCAGGCCACAGCCGCGGAAAGCGATTCCGGCCTGCAAAGCACCCACATGATCGGCGTGACCCTCACGGGCGCCAACGACGCGCCCGTGCTGACCACAGAAGGACCGGCCACCTTTGGGCTTACGGAATCGGGGTTGAGCGACGACAACGGGGCCAATTCTTACAATAATGCCCAGGCGGGGGTAGAAAGCGCCTCCGGCAGCTTCACCGTTAAGGATGTGGACGCGGGCGATACCCAGAGTGTCAGCCTGCTGCTGAACGGAGAGGGCGTGGAACTGACGACCGCCGAGGGCGGCATACTGGTCTATCACGCCCAGTACGGCGACCTGACCCTCACCCCCACCACCAACGATGACGGCAGCGTCACCTACGCCTACAGCTTCGCCCTCAATGCGGCGGCCAACGCCCTGACGGATACGGACACGCCCTCCTACGCCTTTACCATCCGGGTAACGGACAGCCAGGGCGCGTCCGTGGATCAGGCCGTGACGGCCAGTATCAATGGCGTCAACGATATTCCGCTCATGTACGGACAGACGGTAAGCCTGAGTGAAGACGCCACAATGTCCGTCAACGGCGCGCTCCAGCATTTCAGCAACCACACGTCCTTTGACCCCGAAGACGGCGACAAGGTCACCTTTGGCGTGGTGGGCCTCAGCGACGGCAAGGCCTCCTGGGATGTGGTCAGGGGGAAGGAAAGCGGTTGGGTTGACGACAAGGGCAGCCTTGTGGACCACGGCGGCCAGACCATGCCCGCCAGCATCACCAAGGGCAGCGGCACTGATGCCGCCAGCCGCACAACGGAAGTGACCATTTTGGAGACCAAGCCGGTGGCGGAGACCTCTGGTGAAGAAGTCACCACCACGCCCCACCAGCTTGTGGTCACCAACTACGGCGTGCTGGACCTGAATACGGCCACCGGCGCGTACACATTCACGATGGGGACGGCGCAGAACAACGCCGCGCTGGAGGCCGCCCTGCGGGCCGCCTATGGCGCGGATGCTGACATCAGCGGGCTGGTACAGACAATTACGGCCAATGTGGATTCCCTGGCCGCGGGCGAAAAGCTCTCTTTCAGCTTCCAGGCCACGGTCAAGGATGCCCAGGGCCTCACCGGCACCCACATGATCGGCGTCAATATTACTGGCAGTTACGACGCGCCCACCATAGACATGAGTTCGGCAGCGCCGTCTGTCGACGAGGCAGCCCTCCCTGGCGGCACGCATGAGGGTGAAACCGCGTCGGGCGAAAGCCTCTCCACTGAGGGCACGTTCACGGTCAACACCTACAGCGAGGGCGGCACGCTGACCATCGGCGGGCAGACCTTTACTTTGGACGCCAAGGGCAACGCCACGGTGGCTGACCAGAACGCCAGCATCGAGACCGACCACGGCACGCTGACCATCACGGCAATCAGCAACGGCACGGTGTACTACACCTATGCGCTGACCGACGTTGTAGACAACGCGGAAGGCGCGGACAGCGCCACGGAATCCATCAACGTCAGCGTCACCAGCGGCAGCGGCGAAAGCGCGCAGACGGTTACCTCCTCCCTGGCCATCACCATCAATGACGACGCGCCCACGGCCACGGTCACGGTGGACGGGGCGACGACGGCCACGACGGGTGGAGGGGACGGCGGGACGGAAGGCGGCACTACATCGCTGTCCGACGTTGCACTTAACTTTATGGAGCTTGCCCAGGGGGATGTAAGCGAAGCAGCCTTGTCTAACGTGTCCCTTGGCATAACTATCTCCGCCGCCCAGGTTTCTTATGCGAATATTGCCAATCCCCAGGTGAGCGACATCGTCGCAACAGGAAGCCTGTATTACAAAAGCATTGCCTATAGTAACAACTACGATGGGTTGGGGGTTGACACCACAGCGGAAAGCGATGGCATTGATAATCTTGCCAACAGAGGGTGGGATGGCCTGGGTACCAAAAACCAGCGCCTGGACGAAATCTGCTTCACACGTACAGGGACTTCTACCGGCGTTTCAGAAGCCGTAGTTTTTGAACTGCCGGAAGGGCAAACCGCTACCTCGCTTTCCATCACTCTTGGTGCCTTAGAAGGCAGCTCGAACGAAAAGGCCTTACTCTCCTTCTACAGGGATGGACAACTGGTATCCACCCACGAGGTCGCAGCAAGCGGGGGCGATACCGTAGTTACATTCTCAACCGACACCATTAACGGCGGGTTCGACAAAGTGGTGGTCTCCGCCATTGATAACGGCGCTTTCTATGGCGAATATTACGTCAACAAAGACAACAGCGATTTCACCATCCAGAGCATTTCCTTCGGCGGCGTGCAGCAGGAAAGCCCGACGGAAACTACGGTAACCACCATCACAGGGCACGTTACGGGCACGAGCGCGGACGGCATTGAATCCATCGTTTTTGATGAAAGCGTTGCCTCCGTCACCTTGGCCGACGGCAAGGAAATGACCCTCACCGCCTCGGAGGACGGCAAAACCCTTACCGGCACAGTAGACGGCGCAACCTACTTTACCGCCACCCTGGGCGCTGTGGGCACTGACGGCACAGCCCAGTGGGAGGTCACCCAAACGCAGCCCTTCCAGCTTGCGCAAGACCAGAATCTGCTCAACTTCGTGGTTACGGACAAAGACGGCGATACGGCCGCCACCGCTGTGGCGGGCGACGACACCCTGCTGGGCGGCACGGACGACGACCTGCTTTTGGGCGACAATGCCGACCTGGCCAGCTTGGCCAGCCTGACGGACGAGGCCAGTTCCGCGGCCATCCTTGCGTACGCCCAGGCTGCCCCGCAGGCCCTGGCCACCGCGCTTGACGACACTTCCGATGCGGGCGGCAACGATGTTCTGCTGGGCGAGGGCGGCAACGACCTGCTCTTCGGCCAGCACGGTAACGACTTGCTGCTGGGCGACGGCTCGCAGGCCGGTCTGGACAACCTGGCCGGGCATCTGAACACGGACGCCCAGAATGCGGACGCCCTTGCCACCGCTCTGCACACGCTGGACGCCCAGGGCCTGGACAGCCTGGCCGCCTGGACCGAGCAAAACCTTGAAGATGCCGCTGACGGCCAGGATACCCTCTTCGGCGGCACGGGCCATGACGCACTTCTGGGCCTGGGCGGCGACGACTACCTGGACGGCGGCGCGGGCGACGACTTCATCTTCGGCGGCAGCGGTAACGACAGTCTCTACGGCCAGGCCGACAACGACTACCTCCACGGCGGTTCCGGCAACGATTACCTGGACGGCGGCGCGGGCAACGACACCCTTCTGGGCGGCTCCGGCACGGACCATCTCCTTGGGGGCGACGGCGACGACTATCTGGACGGCGGCGCGGGTAACGACACACTTGAAGGCGGCAGCGGCAACGACAACCTCAGCGGCGGCGATGGTGCGGACAAGCTCGACGGCGGCGCGGGCAACGACCTGCTGCATGTGGACAGCCAGGACCTGCTGGCCGACGGCGGCACGGGCGTGGACTTCCTGCTGACCAAGGATCTGAACACCGTGGACAGCCTCCTTAATAACGGCAAAGTGGAGAATGTGGAGGCCGCCATCACCGACGCGGGCGGCAAGGACGGCGACGCCACCCTGAGCCTCACCAATATGGCCGATCTGGCCAAGGTGGGCATCAGCGTGGGCCAGGACGCCACCACCGGTCAGCAGACCATCACGCTGGACAGCCACTGGACGGCGGGAGACGCGCACAACGGCATGGCCACCTTCACCAATGCCACGGCGGACCTGACCCTGACCCTGACGGATCATGCAACCTCTACCAGCAGTGACGCGGACGCGCAGGTGCAGACGGCCATCCACATCATGCAGAGCGATTCCGGCAGCCAAAGCTAGCCGCCGCCATCTTCCTGCCGCAAACGCTTCGGCCGCCGGGCACGCGCTCGGCGGCCGTTTTTGCTGGCCGGCGGCAAGGGAATTCTTGACGCAGGCCTGCATTTGCATTACATCTGTAATGTATAAAGGGGGCCGTATGGCAAATCTGCAAATACGTCTTGACGATGCTCTGAAGGCGCAGGCCCAGGCCGTTACCGCCGATCTGGGGCTGGATGTGGCGACGGCAGTGCGCATGTTTCTCGTCCAGATGGTGCGGGAAAGGGCCTTGCCGTTCACCCCCAGCCTGGACCCCTTCTACAGCCCGCAAAATCAGGCCCATCTTGCCCGCCTGGCGCAGGACATGGATGCCCATGTCCGCAGCGCCTGCCATCCCCTTATGGAGCCTGGGCATGAAACTCCTCTGGCATGAGGAGGCCTGGGAAGACTACTTGTGGTGGCACGCCCACGACAAACGCATGGTCGCCCGCATCCATGCGCTGCTCAGCGATGTGCAGCGCAACGGCTACGCGGGGCTGGGCAAGCCGGAACCCTTGAAAGCCAACCTGCGCGGGTGGTGGAGTCGGCGCATCGACTGTGAGCACCGGCTTGTTTACCGGCTGGCGGGCGATGTCTGCCAGATCATCCAATGCAAGGGCCACTACGGCAGTCAGAATTAGAGCAGATTGCCTTTGAGAACGGGCGTTCTCAGAGGTTGCGACGCGCGCGTTCCGGCGCTTAACAACGCAATAACCTGCCCTGGCCGCCGCCATCTTCCTGCCGCAAACGCTTCGGCCGCCGGGCACGCGCTCGGCGGCCGTTTTTGCGCTCTGCGCCCTGGCCTCGTCCTTTCCTTTGTGACGGTCAGGTAAAAATTTTTGGACGAAAAGCCTTGCCAACGTCACAAAAAGCAGGTAAACGGTCCTATAACCTGTATGGGACAGGTAAAACTTTTTATACCCTGTGGGAAAACAAGAGAGGAAGGGACTATGAAACGTATCTGTACGCTCCTTCTGGCTGCCGGGCTGCTGTTCGGCGCGGCCACCGGCGCCAGCGCCATCGACTTCAAAGCCAAGGGCCAGTGGCTGGTGGGCTTCGGCGTGGGCGAGAGCAGCCTGATCAATAAAACCCGTGACGGCAACGCGCCCAAGCAGAAGACGGACAGCAACGACATGTTCAACGCCCAGCAGCGGGTGCGCCTGCAGTTGGACGCCGTGGCCTCCGAGGCCCTGTCCGGCACCGTGTACTTTGAAATCGGCACCCAGACCTGGGGCAAAAGCGAAGACGGCGGCGCGCTGGGCGCGGACGGCAAACAGATTAAGGTGAAGAACGCCTACATCGACTGGACCGTGCCGCAGACCGACCTCAAGTTCCGCATGGGCCTGCAGGCCCTGGCCCTGCCCAATACCTATGCCGGCGGCTCCGCCATCATGGATACGGACGTGGCCGCGGTGGTGGCTTCCTACCAGTTCAACGAAAACGTGGGCCTCACCGCCTTCTGGGCGCGTCCGGCCAACGACAACTTTGATGGTAAGGACTCCCGCTACTACCGCACCAGCGATACGTCGCACGCCAACTACCTGGACAACATCGACCTCTTCAGCGTGCTGCTGCCCCTGAAGTTTGACGGCTTCCACGCCACCCCCTGGGTTATGTACGGCGCGGCCGGCAAGAATGCCCTCACCGGCTACGGCGATAAGTGGAGCACCTCCGACGGCGTGCTGAACTACAGCCTGCGTCCTTATCCCGCCACGGTCAACGATGGAACCTTTGGCAAGACCAGCAAGGCCTACGGCTCCATGTTCTGGGCCGGCCTGCCCTTTGCCGTGACCATGTTTGATCCCTTGAACATCGAAGTGGACCTCAACTACGGCTATGTGGAAGGCATGGGCCGTTACGACGCCTACAAAAACGGCGTGTTCGCCAAGCGCGGCAGCACCGAGCGTCAGGGCTGGCTGGCCAAGGCCCTGGTGGAATACAAGATGGATTGGGGCACCCCCGGCATCTTCGGCTGGTACGCCAGCGGTGACGACGGCAACGTGAAGAACGGCTCCGAGCGCATGCCCAGCCTGGTGGCCACCGGCAACTTCACCTCCTTCATGGGCGACGGCAACCTGGGCTGGGTTAACCAGGACTACAGCCTGAGCTACGCCGGCACCTGGGGCCTGGGCCTGCAGCTGCGCGACATGAGCTTCCTGGAAGACCTCAGCCACACCTTCCGCGTGGCCTACTGGGGCGGCACCAACAGCACCAGCATGGTCAAGTACATGAAGAACTCCTATGACTGGAACAACGGCACCAGCAACTACGATGGTCCTTACCTGACCACCAACGACGGCCTGGTGGAGTTCAACCTGGTCAACAGCTACAAGATCTACGAAAACCTGGAAATGAACCTGGAGTTGGACTACCTGGTCAACTGCATGGATAACGACACCTGGAAGAAGGCCGGCGCTCGCGACACCTCCTTCGAGAAGCAGGACATGTGGAAGGCCCAGGTGGTCTTCGCCTACAGCTTCTAGAGCAGATTGCCTTTGAGAACAGGCATTCTCAAAGTTTACGACACGCTCGTTTCGGCGCTTAACAGCGCAAATAAATTGCGCTTACGCCTCCACAGCGGGCGTCTGCTCACGCAGCCGCCAGGGCATTTTAAAGTTGCAATGCCCTAAGTCGACCGCGTTTCTCATCCCGCCCGGCGGGAACCCAAGGGGGGCTTCGGCCCCCCTTTTTGCGTCCTTGCCGTCGCATCCCCGCGCCAGCGCCGCAAAACATCCCCCCAGAGCCGCTCCAAAATATGCGAAAAATTGGGGCACTACCAATTTTGTCCGCAATCCGCGCGCGCTGCGCTGCAATTCCTGCCGGTACTCCTTGCCCCTCACATCTGCGCCGCCCGCGCCCTGTACAAGGGCCGGGCCCTTGCCGTATACTGCCGCAAGCACAGGAGGTGCCCCATGAGCCACAATCCCCCGGCCCTGGAATTGCTCATCGCCTGGCTGCGCCAGCGGCACGATGCGGTCATGGCCCTGGAAGCCGCCGCCCTGGCCCGACTGGACGCGCAGGACACGCCAGGCTATACGCAAGGCATGCGCCGCAAGGCCGAAAGTCTGGCCGCCCTGGCGGAGGACGCCAAGCCCCTGCTGGCCCCCCTGCCCGGAGAACTGCGCTTTAACCTGGCCCTGGCCCTGGAGAATTTTTCCGCAGGCGCGCGCACGGCCCTGCGGCTTAACTCCGTGTTCTACATGTCCGCCTTGCTCTACCCGGACGACCATAAACCCGGCGATCCGGACAACCTCACCCTCTGCATCGGCCGCATGGCGCGCGAGGGCGAGGACTTCCGCTGAACCAGGCAAACCCCGCCCGGCAAAGATTGCGGCCGGGCCCCCAATTATTTACCCCCTTACAAGGAGTTTCCGTTATGCGTCACTGTCTTGCCTGCACCCTGACCCTGCTTGCCCTCTGGGCCGCGCCCGCCTGGGCCCTCCCCGGCGCAAACGGCGAGGCCCCCAAAGAGGATACGTTCAGCCGTATGGATACGGACAAAAGCGGCACGGTCTCCCCGCAGGAATTCAAAGCCGCCTTCCCGGACATGCGCGACGAGGCCTTTGCCGCTATCGACACGAATAAAGACAACGTCATCGACCGTGCGGAGTGGGACGCCTTTGTCAAAAACCATTCCGCCGGCATGATGCAGGGCATGGGCGGGCAGAATACCATGGGCGGCCAGGGCATGATGGGCGGCGACGCGCCTGCCGGCATGCCGGGCAACCAGAATATGATGGAAGGCGCGCCCGGCGGCATGCCCCTGGTAACGCCGCCCGCAGGCAAATAGCATGGCCGACGCGGAGGAACGCCTGGCCCGCCTGGAAGAGCAGGCCTTCTTTCAGGAAGAGCGCCTGAACGCCCTGGATGCGGCCCTGGCCGAGCAGCAACGCCAGATGGACCAGCTGGCCCGCGACCTGGCCGACGCCTTGGCCGTGCTGCGCCTGCTGCGAGATAAGCTGGAACAAGGCCCCGAAAACGCCCCACCGCCCCACTTTATGCCCGAACGCTGGTAGGGCGGGGAAGTTTTTGTGGGGGGAAGGAAGTTGTGTTTTGTGGAGGGAAAGGAACTTTTGAGCGCTGCTGTCTTCGCCCGTAACTAGCGCTGCTGTCTTCGCCCGTAACTTCCTTCGTCGTAACGGGCTAAGCTCCTTCGTCGTAACGGGCTAAGCTGACCAAAAGTTCCTTTTCCCCCACCCCCCCCATCCTTCAACCCCTTTTTTCTCTTCAAGGGGCGCGCAGGGCGTACTCTGGTCAGGCGATTGCCTGTGCGTTCCCAGGTATTTTCTTCGGCGCACCACCCTTGAGCCTTTTCACTGCCCATGCACTGCGTCTTTCCCCGGCAGTGGCGCGCGGCATAAAAGGGCCCGGCGTACTGCAGGCGGCCCTTGCGGAGGGCAGACCATGAATGCGCAACCAGTGGCCGGCGTGGTGCTGGCCGGGGGGCTTTCCACCCGCCTGGGGCAGGATAAAGCCGCACTGCGGCTCGCCGCCGGGGGGCCGGATCTGCTGGCCCGTACCCATGCGTTGCTGCGCGGGCTGCTGCCGCGCTGCTGGGTCTCCTGCCGGGCGGACAAGCCGCGCCTGGGCTATGCCTGCGTGTTCGACGCCGTGCCCGGCAAGGGCCCCATGGGCGGCATTGTCGCCGCCCTGACCCGCGCGCGGGACGAGGGCTTTGCCGCCGTGCTGGCCCTTTCCTGCGACCTGCCCTTTATGGACGCGCCCACCCTGGCCCGCCTGCTGGCCGCTCGGCAGGCCGCCCTGCCGCAAACCCTGCTCACCTGCTATGCGGCCGCGGCCACAGGGCGGCTGGAACCCCTGGCGGGCATTTACGAAGTCGCCGCATTGCCGCTGCTGCTGGATCACGCGGGGCGCGCGGGCCGCGGCAGTTCACTGTTCCGGCTGTTCCCCGCCGACCTTTGCCGCACGCTCCCGTATGGCCCGGAAGCGGCCCGGCCGTTTTTTAATCTCAATACTGCCGCCGACCTGGCAGCCGCCCAAAGGCTTGCGGCCGCCGCAGAGCCCGCCGGGGAAGCCGGCGCGCTGGGGCGCCCGTGACCACGGCGCGGAAAATTTGCGCTCCCCGTCCCCAGAGCCCTCGGTTTTTCTTGCGTCCCGCCATAAAAGGCGCTATAGGCGAGAAAAACCGGCATTAAAAGGTCATGCTAGAGCGTATGAACAAAAGCCCCGTTACCGTCAAAGGATATGTCGCGGCGGTGCCGCGTTCGGTAGATGCGCGTCAGGCCCGCGTGGCCGTGGTGCAGGACGATGTGGAATACCGCATCGTGCCGCGCGGCGCGGGTGTGGACCTGGACGACGAAGTGAGCGTGCCCGTGGAGGTCACCGGCCTGCTGGAAGAGCAGGACGGCGTGAACTACCTTACCGTGCGCGGCTACAAAGTGCTGGAAGACGATTCCTGGCTGGAAGAGGAAGAATAGCCCCCGCGGCGGTTCTTTTTCCGGCAGGGCGCTTTCGTCTTACGCGGCGGCGCGTCTTGCGGCGCAGCCGCGTTTTGCGCTCCGGCCGGGCTGCCCGCGCGCGGGCAGCCCGGCCCCTATGCGCCGTGCACCCTGGCCCGCGGGGGCCTGTGCCGCGGCGCGCGGGGGCCTGTGCCGCGGCGCGCCGTTATCCGGGCTGAGGATTTTTCGCACGGCCTGCCGCGCCCTGCGCAGCGCTACATCATGACTACGGGCTTGATGAGGTCGCGCGGCTTGTCCTTCATAAGCAGCAGGGCTTCCTCCATTTTGTCGAAACCGCTAAAGCGGTGGGTCAGCAGGGGCTGCACGTCCAGGCGGCCGTGGGTGACCATGGCCGCCAGCTTTTCCATGCGCAGGCGACCGCCGGGCATGAGCCCGCCGGTCAGCAGCTTGTGCCCCATGCCGCAGCCCCAGTCCAGGCGCGGCACCTGTACGGCCTCGCCGGAGCCCAGATAATTGACGTTGCCGATGCGCCCGCCGGGCCTGAGCACCTTGAAGACCTCGGCAAAGGTTTCCACATCGCCGCCCGCCACAATGGCTTTGTCCACGCCGCGGCCGTGGGTCAGCTCCTGGATCTGTTCGTGCAGCGTGCCGCTGTGGTAATCAATGATCGCCGTAGCGCCGTAGCTTTTGGCAACCTCCTGGCACAGGGGCCGGGAACCCACGGCATAGATGGCCCCTGCGCCGCGCAGGGCCGCGCCCGCCACGGCCATGAGCCCCACCGGGCCGATGCCCACCACCAGCACGGCGTCGCCGAACTGCACGTCGGCCAGCTCGGCCCCGTGCAGTCCCGTGGGCACCATGTCGCTGAGCATGACGGCCGCGGCCAGGTCCATCCCTTGCGGCAGATGGGCCAGGTTGCCGTCCGCGTCGTTCACATGGAAGACCTCGGCAAACACGCCGTCCTTAAAGTTGGAAAACTTCCACCCGGCCAGCATGCCGCCGGAATGCATGGAATACCCGCCCTGCGCCTCCAGGGAATTCCAGTCCGGCGTAATGGCGGGCACCAGCACCTTGTCGCCGGGCCTGAAATCGCGCACCAGCGCGCCCACCTCCAGCACTTCGCCCACGGCTTCGTGCCCAAGAATCAGATCGCGGCGGTCGCCCATGGCCCCTTCCCACACCGTGTGCACGTCCGAGGAGCAGGGCGCGACGGCCAGGGGACGGACAAGCGCGTCCAGGGGGCCGCAGGCGGGCGCTTCCTTTTCAATCCAGCCGATCTCGTTCAGGCGACGCATGGCCAAACCTTTCATGGGATCCTCCCTGTGTTGGGCGTCGGCAAGGGCCGCGCCTGGTGTTTTTCTGTGTGGCTCTGAGGATAGGCCAGACGGCTCCGGGCAGCAAGTTATTTTTTTCACATTGCTGAAATAAAAGGATTATACCGTTATTTTTGGTATAAATTGCTGTCAATTGTGCAAAATATAGCATGTTGCAGCCGCCCGGCGGCGTCTGGCCTGTATGCCGTATGGATAAGATACTGCGCTGTAAATACAGATTATTTTTATGCGCTGCCTGGCACGGGCGCTGCCTGGGGCTGCATGGGCGGCGGCGCGTTGACGCGGGAGATACAGGCCTGTATGGTGAAAAAGAAAGTCTTTTTATGCTCCGCAAGCGGCTTCGGCGGGCAGTGTTCCGCAGCGCGGCCCGGTTGCGTCTGGCCCGGTTGCGTCTGGCCCGGTTGCGTCTGGCCCGGTTGCGCCTAAACAGGTTGCGCCCTCCCAGTGCTGCGGCCCCGGTGCTGCGGCCCCGCAGAAAGACCTGCCGCAACAGCGCGGGCCGTTGCCCCTTGCAGCGCCGGCCGGCGTTGGAGCAGGCCGGCCAATGCGGCAGGCCCTGCGCCGCAGCCGTATGCCGCGGCCCGGAGCGGAAGCCTGGGGCAATCTTACAAAACCTGGGGGTGAGCAAATGGATGCGGCGTTTCCCTTGACCGCGCTTTCCGTAGGGCAGCAGGCCCGCATTGTGCGCATTGTGGCTCGCGGCGAGCTGGCCAGGCGCATTCGCGACATGGGGCTGGGTACGGGCATGGCCGTTTCCGTCATGGGCTACGCGCCCTTGCGCGACCCTTTGGCGCTGCGCTGCGCTGAGGCCACCATTGCCCTGCGCCGCAGGGAGGCCCGGACCATCCTGGTGCGGATGGACTGAGCGCGGCCGCAACCCCTGGGCTCCCTTGGACGCGCCTTGGAGCAGATCCCCTTTGAGAATATGTATGCTCAAGGTTTACGGTGCGGGCGTTTCGGCGTTTAACAGCGCAAAGGCATTGCGCTTACGCCTTCACGGCGGGCTGTTGCTCACGCAGCTGCCAGGGCATTTCAAAGTTGCAATGCCTCAGGCAGAAGCTGCGGCAGGCCTGACGGGCATTAACGATGCGCGGGCGCTTGCCACTAGTTGCAATGCCTCAGGCAGAAGCTGCGGCAGGCCTGAGCGTGGATTTTCTGGAGAAGGCGGTTCTGAGGAGCCGCCTTTTTCAGCGGGCTTTTTGCGGCGGCCGTGCCGCTGGCGGATCTGCGGGGGGCGGAAGACCGGGGCGCGACGCCCCTTGCGGCGCCGTGTCCTTCGCCTGGGCCTCGCCGTGCACGACGGAGCGGTTGCGCCCTTGCTCCTTGGCCGCGTAAAGGGCCGCGTCCGCCTGCCGCACCAGGGCGCTGCCGCCGTCCGGGGCGTCCGGCGGGGGAATAAGGCTGGCCGCGCCCATGCTTACCGTGACAAACGCGCCGCAGGGCGAGGCGGGATGGGGCAGGCGCTCTGCGGCCACTTCGGCGTGCACGCGGCGGGTTACGGCCTGAAGCGTGGCCGCATTGGCCCCCGGCAGCAGCAGGGCGAATTCCTCGCCGCCGTAGCGCGCGCAGAGGTCTGTGGCGCGGGCTGTTCTGGCCATGGCGGCGGCCACCCGGACCAGGCAGACGTCGCCAGCCTGGTGACCGTAGCTGTCGTTGTAGGTTTTGAATTTGTCCACATCCAGCATGATCAGTCCGAGGGGCGTCCGGTTTTCTCTGGCTTCGGCCCAGCATTGGCGCAGGCCGGCGTCAAAGGCCCGGCGGTTGTGGATGCCGGTAAGCCCGTCCGTCAGGGATATTTTCTGGAAGCGGTCGTGCTCTGAAACCAGCTTTTGGGACTGCACCGTGGCGTTGGAAAGGTATGTGCCAAGATTTTCCAGCGCCGCCGTAATGTTGCGCAGCTCACGGATGCGGCTTGGGGGCGGCGCGCGCCTGGCCGCGCCCGTGCCCATCTGGTTCAGATAGGTCATGATGGCCCGCAGGGGGCGGGCCAGGTGCAGGTGCAGCAGGCCGAACAGACCCGCCAGGCCCGCGCCCAGCAGGGCAAAACCCGTCAGCAGGCGGTTTTCAAAGCCATGGGCCAGGTTCGCCGTGCGGTGCAGTTGCGCGCGCATGGCCTCCGTAGGGGAGGCCGTGGGCTCCAGGTTGCTGACGGCGGCCAGAAGGTCGTCCAGGGCGCGGTCCGCCTGCCGGGCCCGTTCGGCGTCTTCGCCCTGTGCCGTTGCGGCTGCGCGGCGCAGCCGGACCAGCCTTTGGGCGGCCTCCTGGGCTGCGCGCCAGCGCCGGCGGCGGGTGGCCGATTCCGCGGCGAGGTCGGCGTTGATGGCCGCAACGGTCGCGTCCAGGTCGGCGGGTTCGCCGGAGCGCAGGGCCGTCTCCAGGGCGCGCCAGAATTCCCGGCGTTGGTTTTCCTGTTGCTGCAGGGCCGTTATCAGGGGCAGATAGGCCCCGTAGATGCGGGTGCCCGCCACGCTGATTTCGCGCGCCAGATTCATATAATAGAAGAAGCTGGCGGCAAAGAGCAACGTCAGGCAGAGCAGCAGCAGGGCCAGGTAGCGGTCTATGCCCAGGCCCTGCGGCCTTGGGGCCCGCGTTATTTTCAAGGCCGCACCAGCAGATAGGCCTGGTACACGCCCACTGCCGCGCCCAAAGCCAGCAGCGTGTTGACCACGAGGCTGAAGCCCACCCACTTCCAGCTGCCCGATTCCTGGCGGATGACTACCAGGGTTACGAAGCAGGGGGCGTAGAGCATGACAAAGATCAGCAGCGCCAAAGCCGTGCCCTGATTCCAGGAAGGATCTTTGCGCAGCAGTTCCGAGAGGGAAACGGCGTTTTCCGGATCCTGCTCGCCCAGGGCGTAGGCCGTGCCCAGGGTGGAAATGATGGCCTCTTTGGCCGCAATGCCGCCGATCAGCGCCACATCCGTGCGCCAGTTGAAGCCCGCATAGGCGGTGAGGCCCTCCAGGGCCGCGCCCAGCCTGCCGGCAAAGGAATGGCGCAGGCGCTCCGCATCCAGCTCTTCCTGAACGATGGTCAGGCGGGCGGCGTTCTGCTGGCGCAGGGCCGGATCTGCTTCGGGGTTTTCCAGCGTCACGTTGAGCTGGGCGATTTCGTTTTCGTAAGGCAGGGCGAGCTGTGGGTCCAGGGCGGGAAAGGTCATGCCGGCCCAGATAAGGACGGCAATGGGCGCCAGGATGGTTCCGGCTTTTTTCAGGTACATCCAGGTGCGTTCCCAGCAGTGGATGCAGATGCCGCGCAGGGTCGGCAGGCGGTAGGGGGGCATTTCCATAACCAGGGGGGTGGCCTCGCCCCGCAGGACGGTTTTGCGCAGCAGCCAGGCCATGCCGAAGGCGAACAGCCATGAGGTCAGAAGGATGGCGAACATCATGTCCGCGGCCCGGCCGGGGAAGAAAGCCCCCACCAGCAGCAGGTAGACGGGCAGTTTGGCGCCGCAGGCCATGTAGGGCAGGGTGAGCATGGTGGCCAGCTTTTCTTTGGGGCTGCGCAGGGTGCGGGTGGCCATAACGCCGGGGATGGCGCAGCCCCCGGCAATGCCGCCGGAAATAATGTAGGGCATGACCGAGGCCCCGTGCAGGCCGAAAAAGTGGAACAGCCGGTCAGAGATATAGGCCATGCGGGCCATATAGCCGCTGTCTTCCACAATGGCGACCAGCGCGAACATAATGAGCACCAGGGGCACGAAGCTGAACACGCCGCCCACGCCCGCGATGATGCCGTCCACCAGCAAGGAGGCGAACAGCCCTTCGGGCAGGAGGGCGTTGGCCGCGTTGCCCAGGGCGGCGAAGGCCTCTTCCAGCCAGGACTGGGGATAGGCCCCCAGCCCGATGGTGATCTGGAACATGGCGTAGAGCACGGCCAGCATGATGGGCGCGCCCCATACGGCGTGGGTCAGGATGCGGTCCAGTTTGTCGCTCAGGCTCAGGCGGTGGCGGTTGCCGGTTTTTTGGACGCAGGCCGCGGCGACGCGGCGGACAAAAAGGCTGTGCCCGTCGGCAATGATCCCTTCGGCGTCCTCGCCCCGGCGCTGGAGTTCCGCCCTGGCTTCGCGGATTGTTTGGCCCAGGTCTTCGGCCAGGGTGGGGTCGGCGGCGCGCACGGCGGCGGCCGCTGCGGCGTCGTCCTGCAGCAGGTGAAGGGCCAGCCAGCGCGGCGCGCAGTGGGCGTAAGGGGAGGCGGCCATGGCCCGGCTTTGGGCTAGGCGCTGTTCCATGCGCTCCAGAACCGGGTCCAGCAGTGGGCCGTAGCTCAGGCGCAGGGCGCGGCCGCCCGTCGGTTGCGGGCCTGACGGCGCGCTGGGCGGGGCCGTCTGCTCCGCCTGCCGGACCATTTCCCGCGCGGCGGTCAGGGCCTCCCGCAGCCCCTGGCCTGTGGTGCCCACCGTGGGCGCGGCGCGCACGCCCAGCATGGCTTCCAGGCGGGGAAAATCAATGCGGATGCCGGCGGCTGCGGCTTCGTCCATCATGTTGCAGGCAATGACCACGGGCAGACCCATTTCCCGCAGCTGCACGGTAAGCAGCAGCCCGCGTTCCAGAACGCCCGCGTCCACTACATTGATGACGGCCTGCACCGTGCCGTCCAGCAGCACGTCTCTGGCCACGGCCTCTTCCTGGGAATAGGCGGCAAGGGAATAGGCCCCGGGCAGGTCCACCAAAATAATTTCCTGCCCTTCATAGCGGATGTAGCCTTCTTTTTTTTCGACAGTCACGCCGCTGTAGTTGCCCACATGCTGGTGCGCACCTGTAAGGGCGTTGAATACCGTGGTTTTGCCGCAATTGGGGTTGCCCGCGATGGCCAGGCGCAGGGAATAGGCAAGCCCGCCGATGCAGGCGCGGGCGTGGACCGCCGCCCCTGCGCCGACGGCGGAAAGGGTTTCCGACATGTTGGGCGCTCCTCTGCGTCACCCTCAAGGTGGCGGAAAACATACCTGGATGCTTTAGGAATTGAAATTTATTTTCAAAAAAAGAGAATGTCAAGTCCCGTCGCGCCAGGGAGGTTTTATCGCCATGGCGCGTTAGCGCCCTGGTCCCTGAAATGTTCCGGCGGCCGCGCCCTCTTTGTTGCGCGCAAGCAAGGAGAAGAGCGGCTGCGCACGGCAAGCCGCAAAAGGCATGCCCCAGGTCTGGGGAAGAAAAGTTTTTTGAAGGGGATGGGGGCCGTGTGGGGGGGAAGGGGAAACTTTTGTGAACAAAAGTTTCCCCTTCCCCCCCACAAAACTATTCTTTTACAGCTTGCGCACTTCGGCGTACCAGGCGGCGGCCTGTTCCAGAAGTTTGCCGCTGCGGGCGGCCAGGGCCTGAGGCTCTTTGATGTAGCCGTCCAGCAGGAGGCTTGCGTCGAAGAGGGCCTGGACCATTTCGGCCAGCACGGCGTCCTGGCGGTCGGCTTTGAACATGCGCAGCATGTTGCGCAGCAGGGGGTGGTCGCGGTTCACTTCCAGCACTTTGACGGGCAGGGTGTCGTCGCGCTGCATGACCTTGATCAGTTTTTCCATGGAGGAAGAGACACCGCCGTCCGGAGCCGTGAGCATGGCGGGGCTGTCCGTAAGACGGTGGGAGACGCGCACCTCCTTGACCTTGTCGCCCAGGAGATCCTTCATTCTGGCCAGCAGGGCCTCGAAGCTCGCGCTGTCGTCGTCCGAGAGCGGGGCCACGGCCTCGCGGGGGGCTTCCTCCTTGTCGGGGAAGGCGGCCAGGGCGTCGTCCGCCGCGGTTTCCACGGATTTGAATTCCCAATCCTTGTATTTGCCCAGGCCGTCCATAACGAACTCGTCCACGGGTTCGTAGAGGCAGAGCACCTCCAGGCCCTTGCGGCGGAAGCGCTCCATGTGGGGGTTGAGGCGCGCGGCCTCGCGGTTGGGCGCGGCCACATACCAGAAGGTTTTCTGGTCTTCGGGGGCGCGGGCCATGTACTCGTCCAGGCTGGTGAGGTCCGCGGCTTCGGGCAAGGTGGAGCTGTTAAAGCGCAGGAGTGCGGCCAGGCGCTCGCGGTTGGGGAAGTCGCGGTAGCCCAGCTTGAGGATTTTGCCGTGCAGGTTCCAGAAGCGGACGTATTTTTCCGGGGCGTCCTTGGCCAGTTTTTCCAGGTGGTTCAGGGCCTGCTTAACGATAACCTGGTTCATTTTGCGCAGCAGGACGTTTTCCTGCAGGGTCTCGCGCGAGATGTTCAGGGGCAGGTCTTCCGTATCCACCACGCCTTTGAGGAAGGCCAGGTAGTCCGGGATAAGCTCCTGGTTGCGGTGCTGGATGAGCACGCGCCGGGCGTAGAGATCCAGGCCCCAGAAGTCTTTGTCCACGCCGAAGAAGTCCTGCGGGCTGTCGGGGATGAAGAGCAGGGCGTTGAACTGCACGGGCGCGTCCACGGAGAAGTGCAGCACGTCCAGCGGGTCTTTGGCGTCGTAGGTAATGGCCTTGTAGAAGGCGTCGTACTGTTCTTTTTTGATGGAGAACCTGGGCTCGCGCCAGAGGGCGGGCTGGGTGTTGACCTGCTCGCCGTCCACAAAGACCGGGAAGGGCACAAAGGCCGAGTGCTTGCGGATGACCGACTCCACCCGGAATTTTTCCGCAAACTCCAGGGCGTCGTCCTTGAGCTCGACCCTGATGACGGTGCCGCGCTGCGGCTCGACCTCTGCGGAGGGGGCCACGGTGTATGTGCCCAGGCCGTCGCTGGTCCAGACGTGGGCGGCTTCCTCGCCGAAGGCGGGCCGGGAAGTGACCGTTACCTTGTTGGCCACCATAAAGACGGAATAAAAGCCCACGCCGAAGCGGCCGATGATGTTGGCTGCGTCCGGGGCGGCCGTGGTTTCGTCCGCCGCGGCGTCGCCTTTGTCCGCCGTGTCCGCGTCCGCGTCCTTGGGGGTCTGGGCCGCCAGGTCGGCCAGAAACTGCTCCGAGCCGGATTTGGCGATGGTGCCCAGGTTTTCGGCCAGCTCCTCGGCGCTCATGCCCACGCCCGTATCGGCGATGGTCAGGGTTTTGGCCTCCTTATCAAGGGCAATGCGGATTTCCAGCGGCAGATCGGGCAGGCGCGGGCTTTCGCCCCGGCTCATGCGGTAGCGCAATTTGTCCAGCGCGTCCGAGGCGTTGGAAACGAGCTCCCGCAAAAAAATTTCGCGGTTAGTATAGAGCGAATTGGTGAGAATGTGAAGAACCTTGCGCACTTCCGCGCGGAACTGGCGGGATTTTTTGCCTGCCTCAGCCATGACAAACCTCCTGAATATGGATATGCTGGAACATAAGACCGCTTTTACAATTTTCAAGAGGGCGGCAGGCCGGGGGAAAAAAACGAAAATCCCCGGCAGGCAGCGTGCAGAACGACAACCCGCGCCGGAAGCCGCGCAAGCGGCATGTTGCTATTCATAATCACTTGCTTTTTGTGAAAAAAAAAGCTATGGCGCAGTAAGCATATAGCAAGGAGGGCCCCCATGGACGTTGTTATGCTTTCACGTCTGCAATTTGCCGTGGCCGTGTTTTTCCACTTTATCTTCGTGCCCCTGACCTTGGGGCTTTCCATAATCCTCGCCTGGATGGAAACGCGCTACGTGCGCACGGGGGACGTTTTCTGGAAAAATCAGGCCAAATTCTGGGGCAAATTGTTTCTCATCAACTTCACGCTGGGCGTGGTAACCGGCATTACGCTGGAATTCCAGTTCGGCACCAACTGGTCCCGCTATTCTGAATATGTGGGCGACATTTTCGGTTCCCTGCTGGCCATTGAGGCCACGGTGGCCTTTTTTCTGGAATCCACCTTCCTGGCCGTGTGGCACTTCGGCTGGGAGCGCGTGGGCAAAAAGATGCACCTGGCGGCCATCTATATTGTGGCCTTTGCGGGCAACCTGTCCGCCCTGTGGATTATTCTGGCCAACGGCTTCATGCAGAACCCCGTAGGCTACGCCATTAACGAGAGCATGGGCCGGGCTGAGCTTTCCAACTTCTGGGACGTGGTCTTTAACGGCTACGCCTGGGGCATGTACGCCCACACGGTCATCGCCTCGTGGGCCCTGGGCGGCTTTTTCGTCCTGGGCGTGTCGGCCTGGCATCTGCTGCGCGGCAGCCACAAGGAGTTTTTCCAGCGCTCCTTCCGCATGGCGGCGCCGTTTACCCTGATCATGGTGCTTTTGCTGGCCCTTTCGGGCGACCAGCAGGGCAAGACCGTGGCCCACTACCAGCCCGCCAAGCTGGCGGCCCTGGAATCGCACTGGGAAACGGGCCGCAACGCGCCCTTCTATCTTCTGGCCTGGCCTGACGAAGCCAATGAGGGCAACAAGGTGCAGGCCCTGGGCATCCCCGGCCTGCTGAGCTGGATCGCCTACGGCGACGCCAACGCCGAGGTAAAAGGCCTTAAAGACTTTGCCGTGCAGGACCGCCCGCCGGTTCTGCCCACCTTCCTTTCCTTCCGCTTGATGGTGGGGCTGGGCGGCATTTTTGTGCTGCTGTCCTTCGGGGCCTTCTGGCAGCGCAGGCGCGACCAGCCCTGCAGCGGCCTGCTCAAGGCCCTGGTCTGGAATATCCCGCTGCCTTACATCGGGATTATGGCCGGCTGGGCCGTGGCCGAAATCGGCCGGCAGCCCTGGATCGTCTATAACCTCATGCGCACTTCCGACGCCGTTTCGCCCCTCCCGGCGGACAGCGTGGTGGTCTCGCTGGCGGCGTTCATCGTCGTGTATTCGCTGCTGGGCATTCTGGATATCTACCTGCTGCGCAAATACGCAATCAAGGGCCCCGAAGCCCAGGAGGTGTAAGCCATGTTGGAAACCATCTGGTTTGTGCTTTGGGCACTGTTGTGGGCCGTGTTCTTCATTCTGGACGGCTTTGACCTGGGCGTGGGTTCGCTCCTGCCCTTCCTGAGCAAAAACGAAACGGAACGCCGCATCATGTACAACGCGGCCGGGCCCTTCTGGGACGGCAACGAGGTGTGGCTTATCTCCGCCGGCGGCGTGACCTTCGCGGCCTTTCCCAAGACCTATGCGGTTATGTTCAGCGCCTTGTACGCGCCCCTGCTGATCCTGCTCTTCGCCCTCATCTTCCGCGCGGTCTCCTTTGAATTCCGCAATAAGGTGGAGCACGACAGCTGGCGCGCCCTGTGGGACGGCGTGCACTTTGTCGCCAACCTCATCCCCTGCGTGCTGCTGGGCGTGGCCTTTGCCAACCTCTTCATGGGCATCCCCGTGGACACCCAGGGCGTATACCACGGCAACCTGCTGGGCCTGCTCAACCTTTACGGCCTGGCGGGCGGGGTGTTCTTCCTCTGCATGTTTGTGCTGCACGGGGCCCTGTGGCTGGCCATCAAAAGCCGGGGCGAGCTGCAGACCCGCGCCATCGCCACGGCCTCCTTCGCCTGGCCCGTCATGCTGGTGCTGCTGGTGGCCTTTTTGGCGCTTTCCGCCCTCTACACCAGGCTTTTTGACAACTACCTGGCCATGCCCGCCCTGTGGCTGCTGCCCGTGCTGGCCCTGGCCGGACTCATCGGCGCGCGGGTCATGCTCCGCGCCGGCAAGCTCTGGCTGGCCTGGGGCTGCAGCGCCGTGTTCATCCTGGGCGTAACCTTCTTCGGCGTCATGGGCATGTTCCCAGGCATGATCATCTCCTCCATTGACCCCGCCGCCACGGTGACGGCCTTCAACGGAGCCTCCAGCCAGCTGACCCTCAAAATCATGCTGGGCGTGGCCCTGGTCATGGTGCCCATCGTGCTGGCCTACCAGTTCTGGACCTACCGGCTCTTCTCCGCGCCGGTGACGAAGGAGTATGTGGAGGAGGACGAGCACGCCTATTAAATACTACTTATATCCCGGTCGGCGGGGCGCGGCGTCTTTTGCCCCCTGACTGCGTCAACGGCCCCTTTCCGGGCGGGTCTGTACCAGAAGAGTACTATCCCCGCCCGGGCGGGGCCGTTTCCTTGTCAGG